>JAIDYR010000073.1 GCA_029057985.1 Muribaculaceae bacterium
GCCTCAAAATCTGTGCATTTTCTCGTTAACATTCTTTAGTAAACCGGCTCTTAATGGAATATTAATGAAAACGCCCTTATTTTGGTCAGTTACTTTCTATTCCTAAGTCCCGATGCACGCAACGTACTTTTTTCTAAAATTGAAACTACCTCAAAATCTGAGCATTTTCTCTTCAACAATCTTTAGTAGCTCGGCTTTAAATGCAAAGATAATCATAATTATCAAAAGCATTGGTGAAAGAGGAGAGTTAAAATCGGATTGATTCTAAAGAAATGTTAAATTTAGTCGTAAATTAGCCTTTTTCAGACGTATAATTTCTCCATTTTTCAATCAGTGAGGCCATATCAGGGGGAATGGGTGCTTCGAAGTCCATCTCTTCCCCTGTCACAGGATGACGGAAGCCGAGTGTCTTGGCATGAAGAGCCTGCCGCGGACAGGTTGCAAAGCAATTGTCGATAAATTGACGGTACTTAGCGAAAGTGGTTCCCTTAAGGATTTTGTCGCCTCCGTATCGTGCATCATTGAAGAGAGGGTGACCTTCTGAAAGCATATGGACGCGAATCTGATGAGTACGACCTGTCTCAAGAACACATTTGACAAGAGTCACATATCCGAAATTCTCCACTACCTCGTAGTGGGTGACGGCATGTTTCCCTATTGCCGGATCTTTAAAGACGGCCATCTGGAGCTTATTGCGGGGATTGCGAGCGATATTTCCTACAATCGTGCCTTTTGCTGCGGGAAAATTCCCCCAGACGAGAGCGCGATATTCCCGTCGGGTAGTCTTATTGAAGAATTGCTTTCCGAGATCAGTCTTGGCCTCCGGAGTTTTGGCTACGACGAGCAAGCCGGAAGTATCCTTGTCAATTCGATGCACGAGGCCAAGTCTGGGATCCGAGACGTCATAATTCGGGTCATCCTTGAAGTGCCAGGCAAGCGCATTGACCAGAGTGCCTGTATAATTTCCATGGCCCGGATGGACTACCATACCGGCCGGCTTATTGACTACGAGGAGAGCATCGTCTTCATAAACTATTTCTAACGGAATATCCTCCGGTATGATCTCCAATTCATAGCGCGGACGATCCATCACGATGCTAATGACATCACCCGGCTTGACTTTATAGGATGATTTGACGGGTTTGCCGTTGGCTATGATGCAATCGGCCTCGGCCGCCTGCTGAATGCGGTTGCGTGAAGTCTTCTGCATTCTCTCGACAAGAAACTTGTCGACGCGGAGCAGTTTCTGACCGGAATCTGCCACGAAACGGAAATGTTCGTACATCTCTTTGCCGTCGGAAGTGACAAAGAGCGGTTCGACTATATCATCGGCGTTATCTGCATTCTCAGCATTATCGATATTATCGACATTATCGGCAATGACAGCAGGGAGATTCTCCTCGACAAAATCGTTGTTTTCCATTTCAGGATGTCGAGTTTAATAATATTCGATTTCTTCTACCTCCTCAACTGTCTGCGTAGCAGGCGCCGAAGATGATGAGGAAGAATAGCTGCCGGTTGAAGATTTGGATTCAGCGTTGGGATCATAGAGGGGAGCTCCTCCATATCCGAAGTTGTAGTCAGTCTCGCCGGCGTTAAGATGTTCCTGGCGGGTAGCCATCAGCTCCTCATTCTGGAGGGAGTCGCGAATTTCGGCCAGGCGTCCGTCGTAGACCTGCACAACGATTGATGCATTAACAGGCACTTTCTGCATCTTCTTGACAGGCACTCCATTGGCAAGAATCTTAACTATGCAGTCATTGTCGCCAAGGACTTTAACTACGCGCACATTCTTGAATCCAAGCTCCTGCAGGCGTGCAAGGCCGGAGCGGGGAGAAAAACTTTTCAGTGCATCTTCCATAGGATGATTATCATCGTCGATGACGACCTCCTTGGGATGCACGGCATTTATATAAAGAAAAATCTTACGTCCCGGCTTCACGATAGAGCCGGCCTTCGGGAATTGCTCGATGACATAGCCCGGGCGCACATTATCCTTATACAGTGAGTCTCGAATATCTACCTTGAATCCGTGATCATGAAGAATCTGAATAGCTTCGGTATATGATTTATTTTCGATTCCCGGCACTTTATCAGTCTGACCATGTTTCGTAAAGATGGCTATTGAGAAGTAGACGATACATATGCCTAATGCTCCGACCAGGATTATGATAAGAATATTGGTAATGACAGGATGTCGTCCTGTCAGGGAATTATTGATTTGATTTTCAGACTTACCGCTCATAAATTTCGATATGAGATTTCTGTAAATTCATATAAATTACGCCCTGAATCATCAGCTTCACGACGATTAATTTTCAAAGTTATAAAAATTTTTCGACAATCCGGCTTTTTTTCTCTAATAAAGGCGCAAATAATAAAAAAATCCGGAAATGACTCAGATCCTTCCGGGTATCAGGACCGGGAGACGCGACGGAAGAGATAGAGGCCTATCAGCAGATATACCATATTGGGGATCTCCATTGCTATGAAAGGAGTAGTATAGCCATTTATAGCAAATGAGGACGTGACAGTGGAGAAAAGAATATAGCTGAAACTCAGGGCGAGTCCGATGCCAATGTTGATACCCATTCCTCCTTTCACCTTCTTTGAACTCAGCGACATCCCTATAAGAGTGAGGATAAATGCAGCAGCAGTAGCTGCATAGCGGCGTTCCTTTTCTATCTCAAACGCTTTGATATTGGCTACGCCTCTCATCTTCTGCTTTTCGACATATTCAGTGAGCTGGGGTGTCGTCAGGGTCTCCTGGTCGTTGACAGATATAAGAAAGTCCTTTGGGTCGATCGGAATGATAGTGTCAAGTTTATATCCCTGTCTGACTTTTTCTTCCATTCCGTTAAAGTCGCGGATCATATAGTCATTAAGAGTCCAGTGGTATTGTCTTGTAGTGTCGTAGCGGGCAGTGCGTGCTGTCAGGCGCGAGACAATGGTCTTGCCTTCGAATTTATCCATTGAGAAGCGATATCCGGTCTTGTTAAAGTTCTCGAATCTGCTCATATAGACGACATTCCCCGGAGAAGCCATCAACTGAATGTTGGAGCCTGATTCCACGCTCTTGTTGCGGACATATTTATTGGTATATGCTATTCTGGCAACGTTGGTAGGCGGAATAATATAATTCGAAAGCGCAAATGTCAGGGCGGCGAGGATGGCAGCTCCGATCATATATGGCCTAAGCAATCTCTTGTAGCTCACACCGCTCGACAGGATAGCTATTATCTCGGAGTTGCCCGCGAGCTTGGAAGTGAAGAATATTACTGCAATGAAAACGAATAGTGGAGAAAGCTGATTGGCAAAATATGGTAGAAAAGAGGCAAAATAATCGAAGAGTGTTTCTTTGATGGGGGCTGTGAGGAATGCATCGAGTTTCTCAGTAATATCGAACATTGCAATGACGGCCAGGAAAAGGATGGTCGCCATGATATATGTGCCGAGAAATTGCTTCAGTATGTAGCGGTCAAGGATTGTAAACCGCATGGAGCGCACAAACCAATCCTTCCCTTTTCTGAAAGGGGAAAGAAGCATAGGGGGGATATTGATTACCAGCCGCTTTTTTGCCTTCAAATCTTTCATACTATCGATTATAGCCTGCGCGTGACGCGTTCGATCATCTCTTTCTTCCAGGCGGGGAAGTCACCCTTGAATATGTGTTTGCGTGCTTCTCCGACGAGCCAGAGATAGAATCCAAGATTATGGATAGATGCTATCTGCATCGCAAGCAATTCATTGGATATAAACAGATGGCGCACGTAAGCCTTCGAGTAGACTTCATCGACATAGGTCGGTCCGCCTTCGTCGAGAGGTGAGAAGTCGTCGGCCCATTTTTTATTGCGCATGTTCATGATGCCGTTGCGAGTGAAGAGCATTCCGTTGCGGCCGTTGCGAGTAGGCATTACGCAGTCCATCATGTCAACCCCGCGGTCGATTGCTTCGAGGATATTTGCCGGAGTTCCGACGCCCATAAGGTATCTGGGCTTGTCGGTCGGGAGAATATCGTTGACGATTTCTATCATCTCATACATCTGTTCAGTCGGTTCGCCTACGGCGAGGCCTCCTATAGCGTTGCCGTCGGCTCCGTAGTCGGCTACTGCTTTTGCGGCTTCGCGACGCAAATCCGGGAATACGCATCCTTGCACGATCGGGAAGTAAGACTGAGAGTAACCGTAGAGACCTTCAGTCTCTTTATATCTGTCCCAGCCTCGTTTGAGCCAACGCATGGTGAGGGCAAGAGAGTTTTTGGCATAGGCATAGTCCGACGTGCCGGGCGGACATTCATCGAGAGCCATCATAATATCTGCCCCGATGATACGCTCGATATCTACAACTCCCTCAGGCGTGAAGAGATGTTTTGATCCGTCGATATGGCTGCGGAAATATGCACCTTCCTCCTTAAGTTTTCGAATGGAGGAGAGGGAAAAAACCTGGAAGCCGCCCGAGTCCGTAAGTATCGGGCGTTCCCATCCGTTGAATTTATGCAGTCCTCCTGCCCGTTGGATAATATCCAATCCGGGTCGGAGATAGAGGTGATACGTATTGCCGAGTATAATTTTAGCGTCAATATCATCGCGGAGTTCGCGGAAGTGAACCCCTTTGACACTGCCGACCGTGCCGACGGGCATAAATATGGGAGTTGGTACCGGTCCATGGTCGGTAGTGATCATTCCGGCGCGGGCATTTGTGCCCTGACATGTGGCTTCGAGTTTGAAATCCATTATATAAAAGCGATAATAGATGATAATAGAGGTCGCTTTCGGCCTCCAGGACTACAAAGTTACAAAAACTTTGCGACCCGACAAAAATTACGTTTTACTACATCTTCAAGCCGCAATAAAAAATGGCGTGATCGCAGGATCACGCCATTTTCTTATTTTGATAATCTTAGCCGAATTTACTTTCTTGAGCCATCTTGCTGAAAGATAACTAAGGGATATAATGTCTAATTTTCAGACTCGGCTAATTGGAATTCAGCTGTTATTTCACTTCCTCGAAGTCTACGTCAGTGATATCCTTCTCTTCCTGATGGGGTGCTTCAGCCTGAGCTGCTCCTGCGCCGGCTGCTGCTCCACCCTGCTGAGCATTGTAGATATCCTGAGCGGCTGCCTGAAGAGCTTCGGTAAGAGCCTTTTCTGCAGAATCGATATCTTCTACGAGCTGGTTTTTGTGAACTTCTTTAAGCTTTTCGAGAGCCGCCTCGATGGGAGCCTTCTTGTCGGCAGGGAGTTTGTCGCCGAGTTCGTTGAGCTGCTTCTCTGTCTGGAAGATGAGAGAGTCAGCATGGTTGAGTTTGTCGGCGCGCTCTTTTGCCTTCTTATCAGCTGCCTCGTTGGCTTTAGCTTCATCGCGCATACGCTGGATTTCAGCATCGGTCAGACCGCTGGAAGCCTCGATGCGGATTGACTGCTCCTTACCTGTATTCTTATCCTTTGCAGATACGTTAAGGATACCGTTGGCATCTACCTCGAAGGTCACTTCAATCTGCGGCACACCACGCGGAGCGGGAGCGATACCTGCAAGATTAAATTCGCCAAGGAGTTTGTCGTCGGCTGCCATCGGACGCTCACCCTGGAGGACACGGATTGTCACCTCAGGCTGATTGTCGGCCGCAGTTGAGAAGACTTCACTCTTACGGGTCGGGATAGTAGTGTTGGCTTCGATAAGTTTGGTCATCACGCCGCCCATTGTCTCCAGACCGATCGACAGAGGCACTACGTCGAGAAGAAGCACGTCTTTCACGTCGCCGCTAAGAACGCCACCCTGAATGGCTGCACCGATTGCTACAACCTCATCCGGATTAACACCCTTGTTGGGCTCTTTGCCGAAGATTTCCTTCACCTTATCCTGAATAGCCGGGATACGGGTAGAACCGCCGACGAGAATAACTTCGTCAATCTGGCTGGAAGTAAGACCGGCGTCTTCAAGAGCCTTCACACACGGAGCCTTGACTGCATCGATAAGCTTATGGGCAAGCTGCTCGAATTTAGCACGTGTAAGAGTCTTTACAAGGTGCTTAGGACCGGATGCAGTGGCAGTGATATAGGGGAGGTTGATTTCAGTTGAAGTTGAGCTTGACAACTCTATCTTAGCCTTTTCAGCAGCTTCCTTGAGTCTCTGCATCGCCATGGGGTCCTGGCGGAGATCAACACCTTCTTCTTTCTGGAATTCCTCTGCGAGCCAGTCGATAATGACATTATCGAAGTCATCGCCGCCGAGGTGAGTATCACCATTAGTAGATTTAACTTCGAATACTCCGTCGCCGAGTTCGAGAATAGAGATATCGAATGTGCCGCCACCAAGGTCAAATACGGCTATCTTCTGTTCTTTCTGAGATTTGTCGAGACCATAAGCAAGGGCTGCTGCAGTAGGCTCGTTGACAATACGACGAACCTTAAGACCTGCGATTTCGCCGGCTTCCTTAGTAGCCTGACGCTGAGAATCATCGAAGTATGCGGGGACAGTGATCACAGCTTCTGTCACTTCCTGTCCGAGGAAATCTTCAGCCGTCTTCTTCATTTTCTGAAGAATCATTGCGGAAATCTCCTGCGGAGTGTAGTCGCGACCATCGATGTCTACCTTAGGAAGATCATTCTGGCAGACTACTTTGTAAGGTACGCGCTTGATTTCATCAGTGACCTGGTCGCACTTTTCACCCATGAAGCGCTTGATAGAATAGATTGTACGGGTCGGGTTTGTTACGGCCTGACGTTTTGCAGGGTCACCGACTTTGCGTTCGCCACCATCGACAAATGCTACGACGGAGGGAGTAGTGTTGCGTCCTTCATTGTTAGGAATAACGACCGGATCCTTACCTTCAAGAACTGCTACGCAAGAGTTGGTTGTACCCAAGTCGATACCAATAATTTTTCCCATAATATTTTAAGATTTAAGTTATTAATAATTTCTATTTTAGTTTCTCTTTTCACTATTTAAAACAAACTCCATGCTAAAAGTTTCATTTTTACGGCTAATAAAATTCTTTAAAATTTGTAAATTGCAGAAAATCAATAATATAAATAAATGCTAGAGATTTCAGTGAAAAGTCGTATGAGAGAAGTCGCTTAACATAAAATGACAAAAAATTGTCAATAATGTCAAAAAATTAAATCGACATTCCCGGGCCATTTGCCGACGGGGAATGTCGATTTAATATATTGGGGATACAGTTAATGGAGCATACATCTCCAAAAGCTGACAGTATTTACTTAAGCAGACCGTTTTTACGGAATACTTTTTCGATTGCCTCCAGCGAACGAGCTACTTGCTCCTTCGTATGCGTAGCCATGAGGGAGTAGCGAATTAAAGTATCCTGCGGTGCCACGGCAGGAGATACTACAGGATTTACGAATACTCCTTCCTCCAGAAGATCATGAGTCACCTGGAATGTCTTATAGTCATCTCGGATGTAAAGAGGAATGATGGGCGTGGAGGTATGGCCGATTTCGAGTCCCATGGCCCGGAAATTCTCAAGGGCATAATTTGTGATATCCCAGAGATGCTGCTGGCGCTCCGGCTCTGCAAGCATTATGTCGAGGGCTGCATTGGCTGCTGCGGTAGCTGCGGGAGTGATTGAGGCCGTGAAAATATATGAGCGGGAGTGATGGCGGAGGTAATTGGTGATTTCCTTATCAGTAGCGATAAATCCGCCGAGAGATGCGAATGACTTGGAGAATGTGCCCATTATAAGATCGACATCATCGGTAGCTCCATAATGGTGGACTACTCCTCGTCCCCCTTCGCCAAATACGCCTATGCCATGGGCTTCATCGATCATAAGAGTAGCGTTGTATTTCTTGGCGAGTTTGACCATCTCGGGTATATTCGCTACGTCGCCTTCCATTGAGAATACGGAGTCGCTGACCACAAGTTTTACCTTGTCAGGATCGCATTTGCGCAATTGGTCCTCAAGAGAAGCCATATCGTTGTGCTTATATTTGAGGAATTTGGAGAATGCGAGACGTCGGCCTTCAATGATTGAAGCGTGGTCCTGCTCATCGAGAATAATAGTGTCTTCGCGTCCGGTCAGAGTGCTGACAACGCCGAGATTGACTCCGAACCCGGTAGAGTAGAGCATAGCATCCTCTTTGCCCATATACTCTGCGATGCGATGTTCGAAATTCCGATGGAGGTCAATAGTGCCGTTAAGGAAGGGGGATCCGGCCATGCCGGTGCCATATTTCTTGGTAGCTTCGACGGCTGCTTCAATGACTTTAGGATGATTGGTGAGGCCCATGTAACTGTTGGAGCCGAACATCAGAACCTTTTTACCGTCCATTATGACTTCAGTGTTCTGTTCGCTGGAGATCGGTCGGAAATAAGGATAGATGCCGGCGGCTTTAGCACGTTGAGGTGCATCGTAGCGGGCCAATTTTTCTTGTAAAAGTTTCATGCGATATTGGGCTGTTTAGATCGGAAATCTATTGAATGTCATAAAGTTGACATGCTATAAAACCCCGATGCCAATAGTTTAGGATACAAAATTAACATATTTTCCCCATAATTCAATATTTTTTTCGGCTTTTTTTGAATTTTTCGCGTTAGCAAAAATTTTTTTATATGCAATAGTAAAAAAGTTGATTAAAAAGTTTGAGATAAAAAAGAATGTTGTAATTTTGCATCGTTAATCACTCCGGCGCTGAATCCATTATTCATCCGGAAACTGAAAATTGCTTTTGTTGGCATTACCTTCAATGAAATAAAGATAGTTTTCTTAAAGTATATATGATCTACAAATTCAAACTTGTCAGCGACGAAGTCTCTAACTTCGCCCGCGAAATTGAGATTGATTCTGAAAACACATTTCTTCAGTTCAGAAATGTTATACTTGATTCAGTAGGCTATTCAAAGGATGAACTTGATTCATTCTTTATCTGTGATGATGACTGGACTCCCCATGAGGAAATCACTCTTGAGGATATGGGCTCGGATAGCGACCAGGATATATGGTTGATGGATGAGACTCCGCTGAGTGAGCTTATCGAAGATGAAGGGCAGAAGGTCAGCTTCATGTTTGACTACATGACGGAGCGTTGTTTCTTTATGGAACTGAAGGAAATTGTGACCGGAAGAAACCTTATAGAGCCGATCTGCACTCTTCAGCGTGGTAAAGCTCCAGCTCAGAATATTGAGACTCCTGAAGATAAGATAGAAACCAAAGTGGCGGCAGTCAAGGATGATCTGGACATAGATTTCTACGGCTCCGATTCCTTCAATGATGATGAAATCGCTAACTTCAGCGATGACCTTAATCTCAACTGACTTGAGTTACGAATAAAACCCGAAGTAAACATTAAAACCCAAAGGCCATTCCCGATATCGGAAATGGCCTTTTTAATATCTATATGTATTATTACTTTAATAGGGAAATGGCGGATTGCAGGTCTGCTATTCTTTCGTAAGGAATTCGTTAAGGTTACTTGATTATATTTTCAGTGGCGCTTGCGTCGGCCAAAAAGACGAGAGAGGAAAGAGTCGTTTTCATCATCGTCATCTTCATCATCTTCAGGCTTGAAGTGTACGCGGAGTTGATTGTCTTCTTTACCGAGAAACAGAATATGATTGCGGAATACGAAGGCTACCATTCTATCAAATTCAAGTATAGCATGCAGACTTCTGACAAGGAAACGCCGAAAGGGATTGAAATCTTCCAGATCATTGATGATTATTTCAGCAGTTTGCAGATCATCTGAGTCGAGAGTCAGGTTGTGGTGCTTCTTAAGAATATAAAGGTTCTCCGCAAGATTTAGTTCTGAGAAATCTTTCGGGGGCTTCTTATGATTCTTATATATTTCGCGAATTACTTCGTCTGTAATCATCTCATGTAAAGTTTATCGGTCTCTTCTTAGATTGGCATGGCAGAAGATGAGCTGCTGATCTTGGAAGGGAGATTCGTAGTCGGAATCTGAGGAGAGTTATCGTTGGTAATGCGCCGGAATCCCGCCGGGACCCGGTCAATCCGGTTTTTGAGAGGGTAGAGGATAGTCGGTCAAGCTAAAGATTAAAGGCCGGAAAGGGCGTGTGTGTCTATGCTTCGAAAATAAAACACAAGGTTTGCATGAAAGGTTCAGAAAAATTTCGTTTTTAACATTTGAGATAAAAAAAGGAGAATCCTATTGAATTAATCAAAGAAATATTTCTGATATGAAAATTGTAATTGTAACTGATATTCCGATATTTATTAATAGAAGACGTCCTTACGAAAAAATCGTAAGGACGTCTGATTAATAGTGAATATCCGTCGAGGAAGGATACTCTATATGATATAGTAGTTTCTATCGGATTATCCGAGGAAGCTGAGCAGTACGCCGGCTGCTACAGCCGAACCGATCACTCCGGCAACGTTTGGACCCATAGCGTGCATCAACAGATAGTTGGATGGATCGTATTCGAGACCTACATTGTTGGAGATTCGCGCAGCCATGGGCACGGCTGATACGCCTGCATTACCGATAAGCGGGTTGATCTTTTTGTTCTTGGCGAGGAAGATATTGAAGATCTTGACGCTGCATACGCCTGCGGAGCTTGCGATTACGAATGCGAGGAATCCAAGACCAAAAATCTTGAGAGTATCAAGGCTCAGGAATACATCAGCTTGAGTAGAAGCACCTACAGTCAGACCCAGAAGGATAGTAATAATATCGGTCATAGCATTCTGAGCGGTCTTGGCGAGGCGGGTAGTCACGCCTGACTCACGCAGGAGATTTCCGAAGAAAAGCATACCCAGCAAGGGGATGCCGGAGGGTACTACGAAGCAAGTCAGGAGAAGACCTACGATGGGGAAGATGATTTTTTCGTTCTGGCTTACGACGCGTGCGGGCTTCATCTTAATGAGGCGTTCTTCCTTTGTTGTGAAGAGGCGCATCAAAGGAGGCTGAATCAGCGGGATGAGAGCCATGTAAGAATATGCCGACACGGCGACTGCTCCAAGAAGTTTCGGATTAAGTTTAGAGCAAGTGAAGATAGCGGTCGGACCGTCGGCTCCACCGATGATGGCAACACAACCAGCCGAAAGAGGGTCAAAACCGACAAGAAGCGACAGCATGTAGGCGCCGAAAATGCCGAATTGAGCGCAAGCACCGATGACCATCAGCTTGGGATTGGCAAGAAGGGCGGAGAAGTCTGTCATTGCGCCGATGCCGAGGAAGATCAGAGGAGGATACCATCCTTTTTCAACACCGTTATAAAGGATATTTAGCACGGATCCTTCTTCATAAATGCCGATTTCCATACCGGGCTGGAAGGGGATATTGCCCAGAAGCATACCGAAGCCGATCGGCACGAGCAGCAGCGGCTCGAAGTTCTTCTTGATGGCGAGCCATACAAAGAAGCATCCGACGAGAAGCATTATGATATTTCCCAGTTCGCAGTTGGCGAAACCGGTGAAATTCCAGAACGTCATCAGCGAATCTTCCAGGAATTTAGAGAAAGAACTAAGCAGTAACATTTGATTAGTGTTAAGTTAGAGATTCAAGAATATGGAAGATTATCCGATGATCATGATGTCGGTGCCTTCGAGGATTGCGTCTCCTACGCCGACGAGAATCTTCTTGACTACGCCGGAAGTGTTGCAATGGATGTCATTTTCCATCTTCATGGCTTCGAGCACGCATACTGTGTCGCCGGCATTGACGCTCTGGCCCTCAGAGACATTGAAGCTCATGATAGTGCCGGGCAGGGGAGACTTGACGGGAGTGCCGTCGCCGGAGGGAGCCGCTACGGGCTTAGTGATGACTTTTTCGCCTGTAGAGGTGCGGGGCGCGGCAGCGGGCGCTTTCGGACGGGCTACGGGAGCGATCTTGGTGGCGGGAGCCTTGTCGAGTTCTACGTCGTAGGGTGTGCCGTTTACTTCTACGTGCACCTTATTGTCTTCGACGTCGCCTACGACGACATTGAACTTGGTGCCGTTGATTTTATATTTGTATTCTTTCATTTTTATTCTTTATATTTATTTAGGTGTCGGATCGATGAAGGATCTTATTTGACGTTCTTGTTAGCAGGGAGTGGTCGTTGTGGATTTTTGGCCAACTCAGGCTCCTGACGAATATTATAGATTTTAGAGTTCCAGGGAGAGTAAGCTCGACGCATGCGACGGATAGTGAGAATGTAATCCTCTACGTCGTGCTGGTCGTTGAAGTGTTCTGCGAGAGCAGCTGAGATAGCCGCGATTACTTCGCCGGAGTCTACAGCTTCGTGATCATCATCGACATCATCGGCAGTCTTGCCGTGGGCTTCAAGTTTCTTTTTTGAAAGAAGTCCGGCCGATATTTTGCCGAAGATATTAAAGAGAATACTCAATACTATGAGAGCTCCAAGTACTATGCTCATAGCGATAATAGTAATAGCGCCTCCCCATGAGTCATTTTCCTTAACGTTTTCGGCTTTTTCTGCCTGAGTCATTTTGCGGGCGATCCCGCTTTCTTCGACGGTGTTGACCTCAGTGGAATTGACGGCCTCGCTTTCGACTGCTACCTGACCATCCGGAAGTTGGGCCACGACTTCTCCGTCGCCATCTTCCGGAGCTGCCACGTCAGTCATAGGAGCGGGCTGCTCAGCATCCTGAGCAATCATGGCGGCCGGAGAGGTGGCCATGATTGTCAGAGAAGCTGCGAAAAATATTTTTTTCAACATCTTGGATTCTTTTATATGCTTACAAAGGAATGTTGCCGTGCTTTTTGGGAGGATTGGAGACCTTCTTGGTAGCCAGCATCTGGAGAGCGCGGATGATACGGAAGCGAGTATTGCGCGGTTCGATGACGTCATCGATGTAACCGTACTTAGCTGCGTTGTAGGGGTTGGCGAAGAGGTCAGTGTATTCTTTCTCCTTTTCAAGCTTGAATGCTGCGGGATCGGCCTGCTCTTTGGCCTCCTTAGCATAAAGCACGCCTACAGCGCCCTCAGCGCCCATAACTGCGATCTCTGCAGTGGGCCAAGCGTAGTTGACGTCGCCGCGGAGCTGCTTACAGGACATTACTATGTGAGAGCCACCGTAGGACTTGCGCAAAGTGACAGTCACCTTGGGCACAGTAGCCTCGCCGTAAGCATAGAGGAGTTTTGCGCCGTGGAGGATTACACCGTTATATTCCTGGCCTGTGCCGGGAAGGAAGCCCGGAACGTCTACAAGGGTTACCAGAGGAATATTGAATGCGTCGCAGAAGCGAACGAAGCGAGCACCCTTGCGTGAAGCGTTGGAGTCGAGGACGCCGGCGAGGACTTTCGGTTGGTTGGCAACGATGCCGACCGACTGACCGTTGAAGCGGGCGAAGCCGATGATGAGGTTCTTGGCATAAGCGGGCTGAACTTCGAGGAATTCGCCGTTGTCGACTATATGGCGGATTACGTCATACATATCGTAAGAACGCTTCGCGGAGTCAGGAATAATTTCGTTGAGTTCGTCGATGACGCGATCGATGGGGTCTGTGCATTCTACGAGCGGAGTTTCCTCCATATTGTTCTGGGGAATGTAGCTCATAAGCTGGCGTACGAGCTGGAGTGCTTCCTCGCCGTCTTCGCAAGCGAAGTGAGTCACGCCGGATTTGGAAGCGTGGACGCTTGCGCCGCCGAGCTGCTCCTGAGTGACATCCTCTCCGGTCACTGTCTTCACGACAGAGGGTCCTGTAAGGAACATATAGGAAATGCCCTTCACCATGATAGTGAAGTCTGTAAGGGCAGGGCTGTAGACCGCGCCACCTGCGCAAGGGCCGAGGATCGCGGAGATCTGAGGCACTACGCCGGAAGCGAGGATGTTGCGCTGGAAGATTTCAGAGTAGCCTGCAAGAGCGTTGATGCCTTCCTGGATACGCGCGCCGCCCGAGTCGTTTAGGCCGATGACAGGAGCACCCATCTTCATGGCCATATCCATTACCTTGCAGATTTTCTGAGCCATAGTCTCGGAGAGCGATCCGCCGAATACTGTGAAGTCCTGTGCGAAAACGTAGACAAGACGTCCTTCGATTGTGCCGAAGCCTGTCACTACGCCGTCGCCAAGGATATGTTTTTTATCCTGGCCGAAGTTAGTGCAGCGGTGAGTGACAAACATGTCGAGTTCCTCAAAGCTGCCTTCATCGAGAAGTTGGGCGATACGCTCGCGGGCAGTATATTTACCGCGTGCATGCTGCTTTTCGATAGCTTTTTCACCACCACCGAGGCGAGCCTGGGCGCGCTTGGCGATGAGTTCCTGGATTTTTTCTTCTTGCTTGGTCATGATGTTATGTAGTATGTCTTGAAATTACTTGTTGGGATCTTCGCAAAGTTCAGTCAGAACTGCTTCGGTCGATTTCGGGTGGAGGAATGCGATCTGCAATCCGTCGGCGCCGGCGCGGGGAGCCTTGTCGATCACCTTAACACCTTTTTCCTCACATTCAGCCAGTGCGTTGGCTACGCCGTCTTCTACGCAGAAAGCGAGGTGGTGCATTCCGCCGCGGCCACCGTTTTTCTCGATGAACTTAGCGATTGTGGAATCGGGAGAAGTAGCTTCGAGGAGTTCGATTTTAGTGTCGCCTACTTTGAAGAAAGCAGTGGTGACCTTCTGATCTTCCACGACTTCTTTCTTATAGCACTTCAGTCCGAGTACTGATTCATAGTACTTGATAGCTTCTTCGAGATTGGGCACTGCGATGCCGATGTGTTCGATGTGGGAAATTTCCATAATGTATGGTTCCTAAATTTAAAGTTAGATTATATTGTTTGAATTAATTCATGGTTTGACAAGGTCCCTTACAGTCGTCGCCGACAGCAGATTCCTTATTCCGTGCAAATTTAACATTAATTAATTAGGTGACCAAATTTTATGGGTATGTTTATCAGCATTTATTTGAAATTTATTGCAGAATGAAGACCTTCGGGGTATAAATACAGTGTCCGAGTTGGAATTTTAGCTTATAATGATGCGTGATTCAGAATTTTTTCCGATATTTGCACTAAATTTCCCGATACAGAGGTGATAATTCGGCCGAAGGCTGAACGAAACCTGCAAAATTCATAGAGAAATTAACATATATGGACATTACCCCTAACTTGCTTGCCTCCTTGACAGGAGGCAAAGTAGAAGGCGATGGCGACATAAAGATTATAGGGTTCGGCAAAATTGAAGAGGCCGGGCCCGGATATGTCACGTTTATAGCTAACCCAAAATATACTCACTATCTGGCTTCGACTGAAGCTTCAGCAGTAATAGTAAATGAGGATTTCGAATATGAAGGCGAGATTCGTCCTACTTTGATTCGAGTAAAGGATGCTTACTCCGCATTGGCAGAATTGCTTACTGCCTTTGAAGCATCCAAACCTCAGCCGTCAGGAATCGAATCACCGGTATTCATAGCTCCGGGAGTCGAAATTCCCGATGGCGCTTATATAGGGGCGTTCTCATACATCGGTGAAGGAGTGAAACTTGGCAAAGGAGTCAAGATCTATCCTCAGGTCTATCTCGGTAAAGGATGTGAGATAGGGGATGGCTCGACCCTGCGTGCCGGAGTCAAGGTTTACGAAGGGTGCCGTATAGGATCCCGATGCATTCTTCATTCCGGAGTTGTCGTAGGAGCAGATGGATTCGGCTTCGCACCCAAAGGAGAAATTTACGAAAAGATTCCTCAGATAGGCAATGTCATTATAGAGGATGACGTGGAAATAGGTGCAAATACATGCATCGATCGGGCAACGTTCGGACACACTGTTATAGGTAGGGGTACTAAACTCGACAATCTCGTTCAGATAGCGCATAACGTAGAGATAGGTGAAAACAATGTCTTTGCAGCCCAGACCGGAATTGCAGGATCCACCAAGATCGGACATTCCAACAGAGTCGGTGGTCAATGCGGTTTCGCAGGACATATACATGTCGGCGATGAAAATGAATTCGGCGCCCAGTCAGGAATCCCTAATAATGTAGGAAATAGAAATCGCCTGATCGGATACCCGGCCATCGACGCACGCCAATTTGCGAAAAACCAAGTATATCTGCGTCGTCTTCAAGATTTTTTCAATAAGCAAAATAACAAAAAGTGATGTCGGGTAAAACTCTCGTACCGACCTGTAATTAAAGAGAATAATAACAACAACCATCTACATAATATGAATCAACTGACACTTAAGGAAGCCTTTAGTGTGGAGGGTAAGACCCTTCACTCCGGTGAGGTAAGAAAAGCCACTTTCTGTCCGGCTCCGGCAGGCACAGGCATACGTTTCAAACGCATAGACCTCGAAGGTGCTCCTGAAATTCCGGCTTTGGCAGAAAAGGTTGTCGACACCACCCGAGGCACGGTTATCGCTCAGGGTGACGCCCGAGTATCTACAATCGAGCATGCGATGGCTGCGCTTTACGCCGCCGGTATAGATAACTGCATCGTTGAAGTAAACGGCGCTGAGATGCCTATCCTTGACGGTTCAGCTATTGCATATACTGAAAATATTGAGAGAGTAGGCGTCGAAGAACTCAATGAAGAGAAAGACTACTATATCATAAAGAGCAAGACCAAATTTAAGGATGAGGAAACCGGAAGCTCCATAACGATATACCCCGACGACGGCTTCTCGGTAGAAGTGATGGTAGAATATAACTCTCCCGTGCTACCCAACCAGTTTGCAATCCTCGATAATCTTGAAGATTTCCATAAAAAAGTAGCAAGCGCTCGTACATTCGTCTTTGTCCGCGAGATAGAGGCCCTTCTTCAGAATGGACTTATCAAGGGAGGCGACCTGGATAATGCTATCGTAATCTATGATCAGCCCGTGGAGCAGGAGCGTATCGATGCTATCTGCGATCTGGTCAACGTAGAGCATGTGCAGTTGAAGAATCTGGGCTATATCAATCCTTCGCCACTTAAATGGGATAACGAGCCGGCCCGACATAAACTGATGGATCTTATCGGGGATCTTGCATTGATAGGTCGCCCGTTGAAGGGGCGTGTAGTAGCTATCCGCCCGGGTCATACAATCAATAATAAATTTGCGCGTATGCTCCGCAAAGAGGTGAAGCATACTGAAATTCAGGCTCCGGTCTATGATCCTAATAAGGCTCCTGTAGTGGATATAAATGGAATCCGCTCCATGCTTCCCCATCGCTATCCCTTCCTTCTTATCGACAAGATTATCGAAGTTGACCGCAAGCACTGTGTCGCAGTCAAGAACGTTACTGTCAACGAGCCCTTCTTCCAAGGTCACTTCCCTCAGGAGCCTGTGATGCCCGGAGTGCTTCAGATTGAAGCCATGGCACAGGCAGCCGGAGTACTCGTCCTCAACTATCTTGAAGATGCTGACAAGTATTCAACCTACTTCATGAAGATCGACAACGTGAAGTTCCGTCAGAAAGTAGTGCCCGGCAATACTCTTCTTCTCAATGTAAGTCTGATGACTGAGATTCGTCGCGGATGCGCGGTTGTCAAGGGTTATGCTTTCGTAGGAGAAAAGATAGTTTGTGAGGCTGAGTTTATGGCGCAGATTATTAAAAACAAGTAAAATCTCGTCTGCCGGTATGAGTATGATGAATCATATACATCCTGACGCTCGACTCGGACAGAATGTCCGGGTAGGTCAGTTTACGTGTATCTATGATAACGTAGAGATCGGGGATAACGTAGAGATAGGTAATAACGTGACGATTTTTCCCGGAGCACGGATCGGGTCCGGCGTAAAGATCTTTCCCGGAGCTGTAATTGCGGGAATCCCTCAGGATCTTAAATTCCGTGGAGAGGAGACGTTTGCCTATATCGGAGATGGAACTACTATCCGCGAGTGTGCCACAGTCAACCGCGGGACTGCCTCGCGCGGCTATACCAGAGTTGGCGATAATTGCCTGATAATGGCCTACACTCATGTCGCCCACGATTGTGTGCTCGGCAATAAGGTAATAATCTCCAATGCCGCTCAGTTGGCTGGAGAAGTTATAGTCGATGATGGCGCCGTTATCGGCGGAGGGAGCCTTATCCATCAATTCTGCCATCTTGGAAAGAATATCATGCTTCAGGGCGGGGCTCTCGTGAATAAGGATATCCCACCCTTCGTGAAGGCTGCGCGCGAGCCGATTTCATATGTCGGACTGAATACTGTCGGGATGCATCGCCATGGCTTCAGCCCCGAAAAGATTCAGATTATCACGGATGTCTATCGCATACTGTATCTCAGCGATCTGAATGTGACAAATGCGGTAAAGCGCATCAGAGAAGAGATTCCCCAATCAGTGACTCGAGATGAAATTCTCGATTTTGTAGAGAATTCTCAGCGGGGTATTATTCGCTCGGCATTCTGACATCAAAATTATAAATTAGCGAAATAAAAATTGCCGCGACTCATCTAATGATGGGCCGCGGCTATATTATATAGGAATAATCAGAGTCTTTCCCCGGTTATACCGATCTTGAATTATCCGAATTTTGATATTTTACGGAGTTGGACTTCATTGATGATCTTAATTCGCCGTCCGTCGACCAGAATGAGTTTTTCGGCTACAAATGCCGTAAGAGTACGGATAGCGTTAGAAGTGGTCATATTTGAGAGATTAGCGAGGTCTTCGCGGCTCATATAGATTTTCAATGTGGAGCCATCATCCTCAAGACCGTAATTTTCAGCAAGAAGCAATAGAGAATCAGCGAGGCGACCACGGATGTGTTTTTGAGTAAGCGAAACTATTTTCGTATCCGAGCCCCCAAGATTTCTCGATAATTCATGGATGAAAAACATCGCCAGATCATTATTCTTGCGTATAAGATCTTCTACGATATCCATAGGGATCGCACCAAGAGTGGAAGCTTCAAAGGCCGCTGCCGAAGAGACGTAGGGCTCGCGGGCAAAATAAGCGCGATAACCGAAATATTGCACCGGCCGATAAAGACGAAGTATCTGAACCCTGTCGCCAATTCCGCTCTTATACATCTTCACTTTACCCTTAAGGAGACACCACAACATTTCGGGGTGGTCCTTTTCGGCATAAATGATCTGGTTTTTCTTGAAGTTATGTATTGCGAAATTATCAGTGACGATACGCTTCTCCTCAGGGCGAAGCGCATTCCACATTTCGGCCATGTCCTGACTGATAATTTTCTCAAACGTACTTTTCTTAATCATTCAAAATCCTGTTTAGTCAGAGATGACCCGATGAATCGGGGAGTTCTGAGTAATAGAATCTGTCAATATGCTGTCAGATAGTAAGTTAAAGCTATATGAAGTAGCCTCGGACATAAGTCGCAAGCAACCTTGAAGGAGGTCTTATGTTGTAGAACACAAATTTACAACATTTTTTTCAAATAGCCAAACAATATTCAGAAGAATTTATAAATAAGGAAATTCGTGCCAATTACGGTGAGTTCGGCTCTCCTTTATGAATAATTAAGAGATTCAGATCTTTCTTTTTAGTTTGCCGCCGGGAGTACGCGGAATTGACTCCGATATTATAATTTTCCGAGGAAACTCCTGTGGAAGTAAAAAATCAGGTTTATATTTGGACAGAAATAGTAGAATTTCATCCGCTGTAGCGGAGAATAACTCTTCCTGTTTAGGAATTTCCAGCAGAAGGACGGGGACTTGGCCCCATTTTTCATCAGGTTGAGACGCGATCATCAGTTCTGAGATCCCGTCAGCCCATGTTGAAGATGCGAGAATGGATTTGATTTTGGCCTCAGTCTGCTCCGGTATGACTTTTAACCCTCCTGAGATTATTACGTTGTCGAGTCTGCCGAGGATTTGAAAGTTGCCGTTCGAATCTATTTCAACAAGGTCATTTGTCATAATCTCCCCGTCTCCTGCATTTCTGATTATAAGAGTATCTTTTTCTGACGATTCCACCTCTATTCCGGGCAAGGGACTGAATGGAATCATTTCTTTAGAAACTTTGCGTAGTGCTATATGGGAGCATGTCTCGGTCATTCCGTAGGATTCCCATGCCTGAAGTCCATTATCGGCAATGGCATCTCTAAGCACCTGAGGAATTGCGGACCCCCCGATCAAAAAATGAATCCGCTTCTTCTCTGCTTCCGAAAGACGAAGATTCAATATATGCCACATCTGCGAGGGTACGACCGACATGAGTACCTTTCTCTGACTTTCGCGGATAAGTCTAAGTTGGGGTCGGTTGGATGGAGGTTCACTCACAAATTTGCATCCGATCTCCAGCGACCTTACTGCCATCATTTTCCCGCCTATATATTTCGCTGAAATGCATGCTCCCAATATCCATGACCGGTCAATGCCGAAATATCGGATGGTGCGCCATGCGCTCTGTCGCACCAGATGCTTTGGAAGAAGAATACTCTTCGGAGTTCCTGTCGATCCTGAGGTCTGCGCTTCAATACTATCGACGGAGGAATCCAACCAATCAGATATTATATCGCTATATTCATCGGTAAAATCCCTTTCTTCCTCTGAAATTCTTTTTTCCCATGAACCTCTTTCTTCTCCAGTCATACTTTCCAATCAAGATTTTCAAATTGCCTGCGATCTTCAGGTTTAGATGGGTCGTAGCGAAGAATTTCTCCGTCAAGATATATTGGCGAAGAGAAATTATTGGTAAAAAGTCCGCCTGTGCCGAGTCCTTGGGGAATAGAAACGCCGAGTGTCGCCGTAAATTGAGCAATGGCGTTAAGGCCGACATTAGATTCAAGCGCTGAAGTCACCCACCATCCTATTCCTCTTTCTTCAGCAAGGCGGATCCATTCCTCCGCACCTGAGAAACCTCCGCAAAGGGCAGGTTTCAAAATGATGTATGAGGGATTTTCAAAATCGAGTAGTTCAGATTTTTCCTTTTCTCCGTAAATTCCTATCAGTTCTTCATCGAGGGCGATAGGGAGAGGAGAAACACTGCAGAGAAATTTCATGAGTTCAGGATTGCCGGGCGGGATGGGCTGCTCGATCGAGTGAACGTCCAATTCAGCGAGCTGATGAAGACGAGGCATTGCCGAATCCATTGAAAATCCACCATTTGCGTCAACCCTCACGGTCAATTGGGACGCTGAGTATCGCTCCCTTATTGAGCGAATCAGCGCTAACTCAGATTTCCAGTCGATTGCGCCAACTTTGATCTTAATACACTTGAACCCCATATCTATTTTCTCCTCCAACCGCTCCATCATCTCATCATGCGATCCCATCCAGACCAATCCATTTATGATGATCTCACTCTTACCCTGCGTGAAATCCGAAGGGAAATAGAGGCCCTTGCCTCCCGATGCATAATCGCGAAGAGCCTGTTCGAACCCGAACTGTATGGAAGAATGGCGTGACAGATCAGTAGGCTTGCCTATTGCAACATTTGCAAGGAGTTCGATTAATTTATATTCATAACGATAGTCTGCCTCGGGCGATAGTCCGGGGAAGACAGCAGCTTCACCAAGACCGAAAATTTCCGGGTTACGCTCATCCCAGAGTTTGAGCAGATAAGTCGGCTTCTCAGTCAGGATGCCACGCGACGTCCCGGCCGGTTGCCGGAACTTGAGCATATACGGACAGATTGCGAGACGCATTGGAATCAGGGGAACATTGGGAATTGATCAAAATCGGGATCTCGCTTCTCGAGAAAAGCATTCTTACCTTCCTGGGCTTCATCCATAAGGTAATACATCAAAGTTGCATCGCCGGCAAATTCCATAAGTCCGTGTTGGCCGTCGAGTTCCGCATTCAGCGCCCGTTTTATCATTCTGATGGCGAGCGGTGAACGCTTCATGATGTCGCGACACCATTCCATAGTCTCCTCTTCAAGACGCTCGAAAGGCACGACTGCATTTACCATCCCCATCTCCAACGCCTCCTTAGCCGTATATTGCCGACATAAGAACCAAATCTCGCGGGCTTTCTTCTGGCCTACACAACGCGCAAGATATGAGCTGCCGAATCCGGCATCAAAACTTCCGACTTTTGGCCCTGTCTGTCCGAAACGCGCATTTTCTGAAGCGATTGAGAGATCGCATATGACATTCAGCACATTGCCGCCTCCTATTGAATATCCGTTGACCATTGCGATTACCGGTTTCGGAAGTGATCTGATCGCTTTGTGAAGATCCAGGACATTAAGTCGGGGCGTCCCGTCGGCGTCAATGTAACCACCATGCCCCTTGTAATGCTGATCCCCTCCGGAGCAGAATGCCTTATCTCCCGCGCCTGTAAGTATCACCACGCGGATTGAATTGTCTTCCCGACAGATACGCATGGCATCAAGCATTTCTGTATTGGTCAGCGGCCGAAAGGCGTTATAGACTTTAGGACGGTTGATAGTGATTTTGGCAACTCCTTCTTTTTTCTCAAAGAGGATATCAGTATATTCTTTAATTGTCTGCCACATGATTGAATTGTTTATTGGGATTATTTATTGGAGAGACGCAGAAACTGACGAAGATATAAGGCGCTCTTGTCGCCCGGCACGTACACTTCGAGAATCTTACGTGTAGAAAGGCTGTCTTCTTCAAAGAAAGATTCCAATCGAGCCCGAAGAGTCTCAAGGGAATCAGCACTTGAATATTCGAACCCGAATGCTTCAGCCAATGCCTTGATGTGCAAGCCCGGGTCGGCGCAGAAATATTCTTCCCGGCCGGGGAGATTGGATGTGTTTCTTACGAATCGGAATATTCCACCTCCCATATTATTGATGACTATGATTTTCAGGGATGAGTTCATAGCAGATGCAAGTGCAAGCCCGTTGAGATCATGAGCAAGCGACATGTCTCCGGTCACAAGCAATGCCGGAGCTTCAGAAGATACGTCTCCTCCGACTGCTACCGAAGTAGATCCTTCAATGCCCGATACGCCTCTATTGCAATATGAGGCATGCGGGAGTTCGTAAGGGATCAGTTGAGCGTAGCGTATAGTTGTCCCGTTGGATAGGAAAAGATTATAATTCTTCGGGATATTATTGAAGATATCTATATACGCGATCAGTTCTGACCAGGAGATCTGCGTAGCGAACCTGAATATCCGCTGATTGGCGAGTTCCTTGAGTCGGAAGAAATTCTCATTATAATTCTCAGCTTTTTTCAGCTGAAGAAATTTTTCGTCGGAAAGACTCTTGAATTTCTCCTCTTCCAGCAAGCGTCTCTGATGGGCCAGCTCGGCTGATAATTGGGAGAGGAATAGTCCGGGATTTGCTTCGATGCGCAAGGTTAGAGACTGGAAGCAATCTACCGTAGTGTGAGCCGGACCGACGCTCCAATGCTGCATCCTGTCGTTTGAGCCACATTCGCGAAGAAAATCCTTAAGCATTCTGGAGACAAGGGCGCCTCCGAAGCTGATGACAATATCCGGAGCGAACTGCTCCTTTTTACCTTGAGGAATATCACATAGTACAGAATCTACCGAATAATCCTCTGCCGGGAGATGAGTATTCGATATGGTCTCAGCCATTATGGTGACGTTGGGATGAGAACGAAACTTCAGCAGTGCCTTGTTGAGTCTCGCATCCGGAAGCATGAATCCGACCGTCACAAGAATTTTCTTACCAATAAGATGCGCTGCAAGATCCTTAATAGTCTCTTTCTCAGGCATCGCATATTCAGGGAGTTGGGAGATAAGGCGGATTGGACTGAGATGATTCTGTTTAAACTCTATAAGACTGTCGAGAGGAGGGGATAGCCGGATATTGATATGGACCGGACCTTTTTTAGGACGCAATGCTGTCAGCATAGCATCGTTGGATACCCGATTGTCGTACCAGTCAGCGTGGTCATGCTGTTCTCTATCGTTAAGTTCATAGCTGCCCTTGACAAAGTTGCGGAGAGCATCAAACTGTCGTAAGGTCTGGGAATCATCCTGATCTATCCATTCCAAGGGACGATCGGCGCTTATGACTATCAAGGGAATACCTTGATAATAGGCTTCGGCTACGGCCGGAGCATAGTTAAGCAACGCTGTGCCGGAGGTGCAGACGAGTGCTACGGGTTTCTGTTTGACAGAGGCAATGCCCAGAGCCATGAATCCTGCCGAACGCTCGTCGATAACTATATGCTTCCGGATATCCGCGCGCGCTCTGGCAGCCATCAGTAGCGGAGCGTTGCGCGACCCGGGAGAGCATACGATATCTTCGACTCCATGAGCTTCTATGACATCAAATAATGTTGCCACTACCTTCTTGGAAGTGTCTTGAAAATATCTCTTCTTTACAGCAGGATTATCAAGATTATTATTCTGAGACTTGGAATTTTGCATCAGTCGGAAAAGAGGAGGCAGAGGTTAAAGGTTAATTAAGATTATAGAAAATTTGCGGGATGATATCCAAGAATATAGGCCGAAGCCTGCATTGCTTTTTTGCCTGCGGGCTGAATCTCAAGAATTTCTATAGGGGTAGTACCTGTACCGGCAAAAAGTCTCTTTCCTACATTTCGGGCTTCTCCGGGATTAAGGATCAAGTCGGAAGGGATATTCTTAAGAGAAGTTGCCAGAATCTTCACGTCCGAGGGTTTGCCATTGATCTCTTTAAGATGTGACCAGGCTGCCGGATAAGGAGCAAGTCCTCTTACAAAATTATGAAGTCTCCGGGCGTCGATATTCCAATCGATCTTACATGTATCCTTGAATATCTTTGGAGCGGGAGTGAAGTCTCCTTCGGGCTGAGGAGTAGTGAGTAAGGTGCCGTCTGAGATAGCCTTTACCGTCTTGATTACCTCCTCCGCGCCAATAGCCATCAATCTGTCGTGGAGCTGACCAGCATTCTCATCCTCTCCGATTTCAATCTCCCTTCGGGATATCATATCGCCTGTATCAATTGTATGGGTCAGGAAAAATGTGGTCACTCCTGTCTTACTTTCTCCATTCATTATAGCATGATTGATCGGGGCCGCTCCGCGATATTTCGGAAGTAGAGAGGCATGAAGATTAAAAGTCCCGAGGCGAGGCATTCCCCACACTGCTTCGGGAAGCATCCGGAATGCAATGACAATAAATAGATCGGCATTAATCTCCCGAAGGGATGCAAGAAATGACTCATCGCGCAGCTTCTCGGGTTGAAGGACCGGGAGATCATGATCAAGAGCATAAGCCTTTACGGGACTCATGCGTACTTTCTTGCCGCGTCCCGCGGGTTTGTCAGGCATTGTGACGACTGCCGCCACATCATATCCCCCCTTTACAAGCGCGTCAAGGCTTTCAACAGCAAAATCGGGAGTTCCAAAGAATATTATTTTCATTTTATTGTCTGATTTCATTCCGGTATATCTTGATTTAGGCGTAATTGATTATCAATCATCTGAATAGTGACGCAGAACTCTGCGATATGAATTGAATATCTTCGACTTGCTGACGAACCCTACATATCTGCCTTGATCAACCACGGGAAGATTCCATGCGTTTGTCTGATCAAAAGTCTTCATTACGTTCTCCATTGATTCCGAGATATCTATCTTAGCCGGAGGCATTGACATGAACCTGGAGACGGTCATCGTCCTATATAGATCCGGTCTGAACATTATATTGCGGATATCATCAAGCAGCACTATCCCTTTCAGTTGCCCGTCATCGTCGATTACAGGGAAAATATTTCGATGCGACTTTGATATGACATCGACCATTTCTTTCAATGTCATACGCGGAGTGACAGGAGTGCAGTCTTTTTCTATAAGATTATCGATTTTCAAAAGTGTCAGTACGGCCTGATCCTTTTCGTTGGTCATCAATTCTCCCTTCTGAGCAAGACGCATTGAATATATACTATAAGGAAGAAAGATCTTGATGGTCATGTAGGAGAGGGTCGAGACTATTAGCAGAGGCAGAAAAAGCTCGTAGCCGCCTGTCATTTCGGCCGTAAGGAAGATCGCCATCAAAGGAGCGTGCATAACGCCGCTCATTACTCCCGCCATACCCATCAGAGCGAAATTCTTGTTGCTGATGTCTACTCCGATATCGAGATTATTAAGGATATACGCAAACAGGAATCCGCACATTGCTCCTACGAACAGAGAGGGAGCGAACGTGCCGCCCACTCCTCCCGCGCCATTGGTGGCCGAAGTGGCGAATACTTTTGTGAGTACAATCAATCCGATATAAAGCGCGATAAACCATACCGAATCTCTGTCAAGAAAGAAAAGAGAGCCGTCGACAACCGAACTGACATTACCATCCAAAAGCTGATTGATGGCTCCGTATCCTTCGCCATAAAGCGGGGGGAAGAGGAAAATCAGACCTGCAAGAATGACTCCTCCCGTGACGATCTTGAAATATGAATTTTTAATCTTCCTGAACATCCCCTCCATGGCAAACATCATGCGTGTGAAATAGAGCGATACAAAGCCGCATACGATGCCTAAAAGAATGGTATAGGGGATTTTTCGGGTAAGGAATGGTTCGTTTTGAGAGAAGAAGAATTCATTATCATAGCCTTCGAAAATATAAGCTACGGTCGCTCCGGTGATCGAAGATATAAGCAGAGGCATCACCGTCGCTCCGGTAAAGTCAATCATTAGGACTTCCAGAGTAAACAGCATTCCGGCGATCGGAGCCCGGAAGATTCCGGCGATGCCGGCGGCGGCTCCGCAGCCGACCAGTATCATCAGAATCTTGGGAGAAAGTCGGAACGCCTGTCCGATATTAGAGCCGATCGCGGCGCCGGTAAATACTATCGGACCCTCCGCACCGACTGATCCTCCGAACCCAATCGTAATCGAAGAGGCTACCAACGAAGCATAGCAATTTTTCTTCTTTAGCCGGGATTTACGTTGGGAAATCGCATAGAGAACGCGGGTGACGCCATGTGATATGTTGTCTTTCACAACATACTTTATAAAAAGGGTCACAATTAGGATGCCTACGACCGGATAGATGAGATAGGTAAAATTGGCCGAAGTATCGCTGACATGAGAGTTCAGGATCCCCGAGATCCAATGAATCAGAGTCTTTAGAATCTGAGCTGCCACGCCGCATAATACTCCGACGATAAGAGCGAGCAGATATATAAACCGCCCTTCATCGATATGGCGTTCGCGCCATCCGACGATTCTCATCCATAGATCTGTGAGTCGGTTATGTGTCTCTTTATAAGCCAAAGTTTCTATGCTTTATTATTTTTCACACTCCTCTTCCTCCGATGACGGTGGAGATGGTATGTAGCAGTATCTTGAAGTCTACTATGACCGACATGTTGGATAGGTAAATCAGGTCGTAATAGCTGCGTTCAATCATTTTGTCGGTATCTCCTGCATAACCGTATTTGACCATACCCCACGACGTGATGCCCGGTTTGACCTGATGCAGAAGACTATAATGGGGAGCTTTGCCCACAATCTTGTCAATATAGAATTTGCGTTCCGGACGCGGACCGACAAGCGACATTTCCCCTTTCAGTACATTCCAGAACTGAGGCACTTCATCCAGACGATATTTTCTCATTACGCGTCCGATAGGAGTGATGCGAGTGTCATTGTCGGAAGAAAGTTGCGGTCCGGATTTTTCAGCATCCTCTCTCATGCTTCTGAATTTCAGAATTTGAAAGGGTTTTTGGCGGTATCCGATGCGCTCCTGCCGATATATGACCGGTCCGGGTGAAGTAAATCTGACTATCAATGCCAGAATAAACATAAGAGGCGCCATAACGATGAGAGCCAGGATAGACAGGACCACGTCAATTACCCGTTTAATATTAATCTGTGAATCCGACATTGATGGGGAAGATATGTCGATGAAGGGTTCTGCATAAATGTCGCCGGTGCGAATCTTTGAAGTAACGTAATCAAGTGCTGACGGTCGGATCCGGATCGGCACGCCTAAATGGAAATATTCATATAGAAGAGATAGGATTTTCTTTTCAGAGGAATCTTGCTCTGCGATAATTATGATATTGTCGACATTTCCCTGTCGGCAGAGGGTCTCCAACTGCCGGCGTGTCAGAATCTTATGATTTGAAGTGGCCGTGGATTCACCCGGTATGGGGATAAATCCTATTATGTTATAGCCCAGGCGGGTCTGAGCCTTGTCAAGGCGGCGTGCATCTGCCAGGGCATGCGGAGAATTACCAATTATTACGGTATTGAAAGCCCAGTTCCGGTTTTCCAGATTATAGATAGAAGCCTGGGTCAGAATTATGCGACCGAGATATGTCACACTGAATAATAATCCCAATAGGAGAATAAGCAATTCATAGTTGAAATATCTTGTCGGCAACTGATCATTGATAAGCAGCGCGAGATATATCCACATCGTATTGAAAAGAGTGGCGCCAATCGTCTGCGACAGTTCCTGAAGACGTGACTTGCCGAAAGGATGATTGTAATAACCCGACATCCAGAAAACACCAAGCATCGCAAGGGGAATCAGGCATTGCTCAAGAATCATTTTCGGAGTAGAAATAAAATCAAGGAATGATATGCCGTAGCGTTGTGCCATACCCATCATTACGTATCTGACTCCGTTGAAAAGAAAGAAAGCGAGCGAGGATGTGATCAAATCCATGACCACATATCGAATTCTCATGCCTTTTATAGAAATCAGATTTCCTTTCACTTTCTTTTCTTACGCCAAATAATTAAGTTGGTACCGAAATCCTAAGATAAATAAGTCAGTACCGAAATCCTGAGATTATTTATCTGATAATGGTCAAAGTCTCGTCATCCCTTACCTTGATGATTGCGCTTGGCTTACGGCGTGAATTGTCGTCACGCCGGTAATCCGCTATATAATCCACTCCTTTTTTGATCTCTCCGGATATCTCTGAGAAAACGGCAGGAGCCTTATTCCCGCTTATATTGGCTGAAGTAGAGACTATCGGGACTCTCACTTTCCGACATAGGGCTCGGCAGAATCTTTCATCAGCTACCCTGATTCCGAGAGATCCGTCGGGCGCCAGAAGATTGCGGGCTATTCCGGAAGGTGAATCATAGATTATAGTCAGAGGGTCGACTGCCACTTCAAGAAGTTGCAAAGCTGTCTCAGGCACATTTTTCAGCCATCGATAGAGATCATCGACATTGCCGACAATGGCGAGCATGGATTTGGAATCCTCGCGCTGTTTAAGCGCATAGATTTTTGCTACTGCATCCGGATTCGTCGCATCGCAGCCGATCCCCCACACTGTATCGGTAGGATACAATATAAGTTCACCCCGACGTATAGCCGAAGCAGCCATATCTATATCTTTATTGAATCTGTCGATTTCCTGCATTTGAAAGCGCGGGTAATATGTCGTATTATTCGGTCAAGGTCCGAATTAAATCTTGACGATGAAATGAATCTAATCCATTCGGCTTCCGCGATCGAAAGTTGAGGATTATGGGGCTAAAGGGTTAAAACCGAAATTCAAATTTAGTTAAAAAAATTGGAGTCGGCAAATTTTTTAGGATCTTAGTTTTTAAAATCTTTTTCAATTTCCTCCAGTTGCTTTTGCCACATTGCCGAGGAGGCATCTGAAGGCATTCGCCAGTCGCCACGTGGTGAGAGACATACCGAGCCGACCTTAGGACCGTCAGGAAGGCAAGAGCGCTTAAACTGCTGATTGAAGAATCTGCGATAGAATGTCTTGAGCCAATGAAGTATGGTTGCTGAATCATATCGGCCGTCGAATGCTTCTTCTGCAAGATGATATATTTTTGCCGGCTCGAATGAATTGCGCAGAGTATGATAAAGGAAGAAATCATGCAGTTCATAGGGCCCTACAAGATCTTCTGTCTTTTGGACAATTTCATCTTTCCCTTCCTTGGCCGGTACGAGTTCCGGAGATATAGGAGTATCAATTATATCGAGCAGTACTTTCTTTATATCATCATTTTTCTCCTTGAGAGCAAACCACTCTACAAGATATTTCACGAGAGTCTTGGGCACTGAAGTGTTGACAGCATACATTGACATGTGGTCACCGTTATATGTGCACCATCCCAAAGCCAATTCCGATAAATCTCCTGTGCCTACTACGATTCCGCCTACTTTATTGGCATAATCCATCAAAATCTGTGTTCTCTCGCGAGCCTGCGAGTTTTCATAAGTCGCATCGAATTTCTGAGGATCTTGATTGATATCGTTGAAATGTTGCGCCACGGCATCACCTATCGGAATTTCTATTGCGGTGCATCCGAGCAATGACATCAATTGCCAGGCATTATTATGGGTTCGGTTAGTGGTAGCCAACCCGGGCATAGTAATTCCGATTACTTCAGATGGATCCATACCCGCCATCTTCGCAGTCCTCACAGCAACGAGCAGTGCAAGCGTTGAGTCAAGTCCTCCCGAGACCCCGATTATCATCTTCGGGCGTCCGATGGCGTTGAGTCGCTGAAGCAATCCATGACATTGAATATTGATTATCTCAGTGCAATTCTCGTTGCGATGAGATAAATCAGAAGGAACGAACGGAGTCGGATGAAGCATTCCGGTAATAGGAGTGATATCATAATCCTCTTGTTTCTTTATGTTCCTATCTTCAAATTCATGATAGCCCGTTGAGTGGCCTACGATTATTACGTCCGGCATTGAATCGCGGTTGACTATATCCGTAAAGGTATTGAATCTCACTCTCTCATACTGTAAGCGGCCGGCATCGATATCTGCAAAGGCAGTAGGAATATTTTCGGTTATATCTATCTGCTTTTTGTCAAAATCCTTCTGTCCTGAAATAGAATCCTGCTCGGGAAAAATATCGGATTCTGATAACATCGCTCCATTTTCTGCTATAGCCGTAAATCCCGGGAATGCAAGATCGGTGGAAGATTCTCCCGCTCCGGCGGAGGCATAGATATATGCACATCTGCAACGTGCTGATTGTTGCAGTATGAGGTCTCGGCGATAGCGTTGTTTGCCGAGCACCGCATTGGAGGCTGAAAGATTGACGATCACGTCGGCTCCGGACATTGCAAGCCATGATGAGGGAGGAATTGGCGTCCATAAATCTTCGCAAATTTCTGCTCCTATGGTCAACCCGTCGTGAGCCACCAGGATATGAGGACCAAACGGTACTGAAGATTCGCCGGCATATGAAATCAGGCAATTCTCCATCCCCGAGGCTGATTCAAACCATCGGCGTTCGTAGAATTCTCCATAGTTAGGAATGAAAGTCTTGGGAACAATTGCAAGAATTCTGCCGCCGCGGATAAAAACTGCGCAGTTATAGAGTTTATTCCCAACTTTTACAGGTGCACCGACTGCCAGCAGCAGATTGTGAAGTCTTCGAATGGATTCATGCCCCGGATTCAGTGCCGGATCTGTATGGCGGCATAGCCTGCGTATTCCCCGCTCCGCATTTTCTATTAAGAAGGAGTGAAGGAAGAGGTCGGCACAGGTATAGCCGGTCACCGACAATTCCGGGAAAACGAGCAAGCTGCAGAAGTCCGAGAAGGAAGAATCGATGATTTCTATAATTCGGTCTACGTTGAAATTGACGTCCGCTACTCTGACGTGGGGGGCTGCAGCAGCAACTCTGCGGAAGCCGCAATATCTAAATTTGGATAATTTCATAATCCTAACGTTTTAGTCTGAAGAAATTTTATAAGAGCGCTAAGCTGCCGAGAGGCCGGTTAGCGATGCCGAAGGCACTTTGACCTACCGCAAATTTAATATATTCGCGAGTAGGCAAAGAGCGATAGTCGGCCGAGAGGCCGGTTAGCGATGCCAAAGGCACTTTGACCTACCGCAAATTTAATATATTCGCGAGTAGGCAAAGAGCGATAGTCGGCCGAGAGGCCGGTTAGCGATGCCGAAGGCACTTTGACCTACCGCAAATTTAATAAAAAATTCCGACCGAGTCAAACGTGGTGATAAAAAAGCAGTCGACTCGGAGAGATCCGGGTCGACTGCGAACTATTTTTTAGTAGGGAGGTCTTACTTAAGAGCTGCTTGAACAGCCTCATTGGGCACCATTTCCTCTTTGAAGACATAAGCGCCTGTCTTGGGAGACTTCTCCATTTTGATGACTTTGCTATATGTGCGGCCTTCACCTTTCTGAAGAGACGCGACGGTTTTCTTTGCCATAGTTCAGATGCTTATTTGATTTCTTTGTGGATGGTCATTTTCTTCAGAATGGGGTTGTATTTCTTCAACTCCAGACGTCCGGGGGTGTTTTTACGGTTTTTAGTGGTTATGTAGCGCGACATACCGGGCATACCGCTTGCCTTATGTTCGGTGCATTCGAGTATCACTTGCACTCGATTGCCTTTAGCTTTCTTTGCCATTGTTTATGTATGCTTAGAGTGAAAGGATATTGATTTTCTTGAAGTCGAGCTTGCCTTCGGCCTCGGCTCTTTTGAGAGCGGCGTTAAGACCGATTTTGTTGATGATACGCAGAGCGTGGGCTGAAACTACGAGCTCAATCCACATATCCTGCTCTACCCAGTAGAATTTTTTCTTGTGAAGATTCACCTCAAATTTGCGTTTTGTGCGACGCTTTGAGTGGGAAACATTGTTGCCCACCTGTGTCTTCTTGCCGGTGATCTGACAAACTTTTGACATGGCTGTTGTTTTTAAATCTTTATTTTAAAAAACTTGGTTAAGGTTTCGAGGCCGCCATCTCAGTTCTCATATCATCGCTAAGTGCATCATTCTCAGCGATTTTAAAGGATGTGCCACAAAATCCGATGCAAAGTTACTAACTTTCCGTGAATTACGCAAGTTTTTCCCTGACTTTTTCTGTGGTTTTTCTGTGATTCCCGGGATCTTATCAAAGAATTTGAATGTCAGTCGGAATAATTATAGTTCTTCCAGATCTTCGTTGGTCAGCACGGCGGTATAGCTGTCCTGAGTCGAAGGATCAAGATAGATATAGTTGATGGAATATCCCGCAAGGTAAGCCTTGTGGCCGATTGTCTTCAAGGTAGGATCATTGTTAAACATGCTGAGCAGATTAAACTTGAGAGTTTTGTCGGCAGCTTTTAAGTTGGCAATGGAGACAGGAGCTTTGACATGGTAGACATAGATCATCTTATTCCCGTCGATATAAGCATCCGTCATTGTGATCCCTTCTCCCATTTCCATCGGACAACTCAGCTTTTCCTGCTTGACAGTCCCTGCGAGATATATTTTCGCATTCTCCTTTTCCGAATTATTATTATTAAGAATTTTGCCTATGTCATAAGTAGTCAGGATGACATCTGCGATATGCTCTCCTCCGATATTATAATCCATCAGGAGTTGAGCCGTAGCATCATAGAGCAGTTGCATAAGCGGACGTGTATTATCTTCGGAAAAGCCGGCTATCAGACTCTGCTTGATTGAATCAGGACTACGTTGAAAAAAGGATTCTTTAGTGACGAGGCCCGGGTTAAGATTGACATGATAAGCAAGGGTACGCGACTTCTTATCAAAAGTGACGGATTCGCAAATGCCGGATAAGCCCATATCCAGCGGACATTGGGCATTTACCTGCTTGGCAACTATTGCCAGATCGCTGACCGCATCTGCATAGGCAGAAGCGGGAATAAGAAGATTGACAATGGATATTACGAGAGGAATCAGATACTTGACCTTCATTGTGGTATAAAATAGTGGGTGGTTAGAAAAAGATTGTAGATATTAGATTGCTATTTTCTAAGGAGATAGAAGGGAACAAATCTTCCGGGGATAATTACTCGTCGTTGAAGTCCTCCGGTGCAGTATAGTTATTGCGAAGGAGGTTTATCAGCATGACGAGGCTATGGTTTGTAGCTTGTTCGATGACGCTGTTGCGGTCCCCAGAGAAAACTACACATTCAGTGACGAGTTTATCGTGGAATCGCGCAGCCATCCATACGGTGCCCACAGGCTTATTCTTTGTGCCTCCATCGGGGCCTGCTATTCCTGAAGTCGCTATGGAGCAATCCGTGCGCATGATCTTGGCGGCGCCTTCCGCCATTTGCTCCACAACCTGGCGGCTGACAGCGCCGTACTGAGCTATGTTGCTCCGACTTACTCCGAGTACTTCAGACTTTACATTATTGGCGTAAGAAACGACGCTACCCAGGAAATAGGCTGAAGACCCCGGATTTTGAGTAATCCTGTGAGCAAGATTGCCCCCGGTGCAACTTTCTGCACATGAAACGGTCAGCTCGCGTTCCTTCAGAATCGTGCCTAATACTTCAGCCGGCTGTCGATCATCCATCGAGAGGACATCTTCTGTGAATATATCGTTGAGATTACGATGAAATTTATTCATTTTGAAGCGGAGCAGTTCGACTCCGGAGTGGACTCCGGTCAGAGTGATTTTCGTGACGAGATTGGAATTGTCGATTGTGATTTTGACATATTCCGGGAGTTGCTCTTCGAAATGGCGGATTACTCGTGAGAGCTCTTCATGAGTATATCCGTAGATGACGACATGGCGGATTTCTGTATGATTTTCCTGATTCATGATATTGCAGTTTTTGAATAGGGTGGAAGAGAGATATCGGTGATATGGTCCGGGGTGAAGCGCATCGCTCCCGCAATTGCTACCATTGCGGCGTTGTCAGTAGTGAAGGAGCGTTTGGGTATCCATGCCTTTATGCCGCGTCCCTTGCAAAAATTTTCGATTGCATTGCGAACTCCGGAATTGGCTGAAACCCCTCCTCCGATTGCTATCTGTCGAGGACGATGAATTTTTACAGCCTTAGAGAGTTTGGCAAGAAGAATATCGATGATAGCTTGTTGAAGTGAGGCTGCAAGGTCTGCCTTGTTTTTTTCTATAAATTCCGGGTCTTCTGCAAGTCCGTCGCGCAGAGTATAAAGAAAAGATGTTTTAAGACCTGAGAATGAATAGTCGAGACCCGGAATTTTTGGTCTGGCAAAAGCGAAAGCATTAGGGTTTCCCTCAGCGGCTAATCTGTCGATATGCGGGCCTCCGGGATAGGGGAGCCCCATTACCTTGGCACACTTATCGAACGCTTCTCCGGCTGCGTCATCAATGGTTTTGCCTATAATTTCCATATCGACAGGACTCTTGACAAGTATTATCTGAGAGTTGCCTCCGGAAATGAGAAGACACATATACGGAAATTCCGGCACTTCATCTTCCGGAGTCTCCTTGACGAAATGAGACAGCGCGTGAGCTGCGAGGTGATTGACATCAATAAGCGGGATATTAAGGCCAAGAGCCAATCCTTTGGCAAAACTTGTGCCGACTAATAAAGAACCGAGGAGCCCGGGCCCACGGGTATATGCTATCGCTGTCAGGTCATTTTTGGAAATACCGGCCTGCCGGATTGCTTCGCTGACTACCGGCAGGATATTCTGCTGATGGGCACGCGAGGCGAGTTCGGGGACAACTCCACCAAATGCTTCATGCACCTTCTGCGACGCAATGACATTGGAGCGAAGCACTCCGTCGATTATTACAGCTGCAGAAGTGTCATCGCAAGATGATTCTATTCCGAGAATAGCCTTCATTAACTTTTGTTATTGTAATTTTAATTGAATAATTTACAAATTTAGATAAATCCTTTGAATTATTATGTCTGAGAATAAGATTTTTTCGATGATTTTAGTTAATTTTGCACTAAATTTCGGAGAAGATGACTCAGCAATCTTCACTTTTTGACCGAATTTTATCTTAAAATGAGTCAGACCGAGAAATGGAAATGGGTCTATAAAGTCGTAAGAAGTGTGCTTTTCACGACCGTGACGTTCGTGGCGTTTCTTTACGTCGCGCTCTACGTTTTACTTTCCATACCGGGAGTACAGACAAAAATCCGAAATGTTGCTGAAGAGGAACTTTCAAAGCTCTTCACCTCAACCTTGAAAATTGATAATGTTTCGATATATCCATTCAACGAAGTAGTAGTTGAGGGAGTCACTCTTTACGAGCCGGATTCAACTACTGAATGTGTCAAGATCGAACGTCTCGGCGCCGGCGTGAGCCTTTGGAAATTACTTAGGGATAGGAAAATAGTCATAACATACGTCGAGCTTCTCGGTCTTGACGCCCGGTTGCGTCAGGATGTAAAAGGGGGAAATCTCAATATTCAGTTTTTAATTGACGCTTTTAAACCGAAAGAAAAGAATAAGCCTCCGACACCATTCGATCTTGAGATTAGAAATATAGTTATCCGAAAGTCAATGGCTTCCTTTTCGCGTCCATGGCTTTCCGCATCAGTAGAGAAATTTCCTAATCTGTCTGAAATCAAAGTGTCTCAGCTCAGCGCAGATCTTACAATCCCCCGACTTAGCAATGACGTGATGATATTTGATCTTCGCAGGCTCGAAGTCTACGTTGAGGATATGATAAAAATCGAGTCGCTGAAGGCGATTGCCGGCATTGACCATGGCACACTGAGCATAAGAGATTTTTCATTGCAGACTTCATCTTCTAACTTAACCGTTAGCGATCTGACGCTGCCTCTCAAGTATCCGGGAGGCATACATAAATGGCTTGAAAGCAATAATATTTCTATCAGCATTGACGCGCCTCTCGTCAATCCTTCGGAATTTGCCTTTCTTTGGTCTCCTTTAGATCATTTGGACAGCGACATGTCGCTTCGCTTAGAACTCGATGGCAATCTCTCCGGAGTCAACGTAAAGAATCTCCAACTCTCCACTGCTGCTTTCAATCGAAATCTTGACGGGTATTTCGCTCTTTCTCTCTCCGGGGTTGCCGATCTCGAAGATTATAAAGGGAGGCGGACTCTTAATCATGCAAAGCTCGAAAAACTTTCATTGCAGTCTTCACCCGGCTTCAATTCAAAACTCGTAGGGATGCTGAAAAGCGACGGTGTCAATAATGGAAAAGCGGCCGAAGTCATATCAGCGGTCGGTAATATTGATCTGAGGGCTTCCGGACGATGGTCGACTGAAAATCTGAGTGGTAATTCAGAGGCAGTTGTCGATGTCGAACTTCTTTCCGGACTTGGCAATGTGGATTTATCAGCGGATTGGATCCATGCATCCTCTACCGACAAAATCAACATGAAGGTTAATTCTCCGGGCATTGACTTCGGAAAACTCCTTGCTGTCGACTTCCTCGGCCATACCGTTATAGATCTTAAGGCTGAGGCTGCTTTCGACAATCAGCTGTTTCATCTGCCAAAAGGAGCATCCGTTGATCAAATAGCTTCTTATGTCAGATCGGCACAAATCAATCTGAATCTTCCGGAGGCTGTCATAAAGCATTATAAATTGACATCAACGACCCTTGATCTTACTAAAAGGGACCGACATATTGAAGGAATGTTGTCTTGCCGTGACAATAACTTCAATTTAGGAGTCGATCTTAATCTTCTGATGGCGGGGGCTGATTCAGAATTAAGTCTTGTCGGCGACATAGAGAATCTCCGGCCGGGAGTCATTAATGGAATATTGGAGACTCTCTCCGATGATAATGCCTTATATGGAAGAAAAGATTTCATAGCCTCGGGCAGTGTAGATATGAGGCTCCGCGGAAATAACCCTGATAATCTTGAAGGGGAGATAGGTCTTAACGACCTACATTTCAGGGACGTCGCTTCTGGAAAGTCACTCAACCTTGACAATCTTGAGATTATCGCATCTATTGAAGACGGGGAGGATCCCTATCGCAATTATTCTATAATATCGGATTGGATTGAAGGAGGAATAAGCGGAAGGTTTAGGCCAAGCCGTGTCCCGAAGGTGATCCACGGAATGCTTTCGGAGACTTATCCCACTCTTATCAAAGCACCTTCAGGATGGGAAAAAATGCGTTATGATGATGATTTTGTTTTTGATTTCACTATCAAACGTCATGGAGAGTGGGCTCAATTTCTCAATCTGCCTATTGATCTGCTATATGAAGCCGAAGTGAAAGGTGAGTTTAATGGTTCGGATCAGACTCTTACCGCTTCAGTGAGTGCGCCCTATATCCAGCAGGGTAAAGATAAGCTTATTCGGAAATCATGTGTGAATGCGACTCTCTGCGAAGGAAGCGGAAATATCAACTTCAATACAGTCGTTCCGACAAAAAAGGGGGATCTTGAAATTTTAGGTAATATATCATCAGTCAACGGCGAGTTTGGCTTATCTCTCGATTTTAATCCGGATAAGACCACGAGTTTCTATGGCTGTCTCGACATGGCAGCGTCAGTGCATAATCCCGTCACTCCCTTGAAGGGAAAAGAGGTTAAGGTGCGTATTTTGCCGAGTACATTGTATCTGAATCATGCAGCATGGAATGTCGCGGAAGCGCTTCTTTCGTATTACCCGACCCCGGATGGTCCGCGTGCTGAAATCAAAGGGTTTTCGGTCAGTCATGACAATCAGTTTGTGACAATCAGCGGCTCGGCTTCGACATCACCCGACGACGAAGTTCTCGCTATTCTCAATGAAGTTGATCTCGACTACATATTCGATACTCTGAATATCAACTATGTGAAATTCGGAGGTCAGGCTACAGGAGAGGCCATAGGGAGGGGGCTGCTTTCGAAAAATATTCAGGCGGAGACGAAAAGTCTTCATGTGAAGGACTTGAGTTATAACGGGGCAATTCTCGGGGATGGAGAACTTCATGGAGATTTTGATATATCCCGCAAGCGTATTGGGATCCGGGCCGACATATCAGAAGATAAGAGACAAGTGGCGATAGTAGATGGCGGGATTTGGTTAGGACGGGATTCTCTCTCATTCGGAATAGATGCCGATAAGGTAAGAATAGGGTTTCTTGCTCCATTTATGCAAGCATTTGCCTCAAAAGTGGAGGGTAGAGCCTCAGGCAATGCCCTGCTATATGGCACATTCTCCGACGTCAACATGAAAGGACGTCTTTTTGCTGATACAATTTCATTAGGCGTCACTTATACTAACGTGACTTATTGCGGTTCGGATTCAGTCTTCATAGATCCGGGTCGCATCGTGATTCCGTCATTCAAGTTATATGATGTCCAGGGACATTCCGCAATATTGACCGGAGAATTGACTCACAGATATTTCCATGATCCAGAATTTGATTTCAGAATCAGCAATGCAAGTAATCTATTGCTCTATGACACGAATCCCGGTATGAATCCTGTATGGTACGGGAGAATCTACGGCAGCGGGAGCGGGCAGATTCTCGGACGGGGAAATTACGTAGGGATTACAGCAGACATGACCACCGAACCAAATTCCACATTTACTTTCGTTCTATCGGATCAGCTTGAAGCTACAGAATATAACTTCCTTACATTTACCGACAAAGCCAAAGCGAAACGAGAAGCCGAGAAGCCGGTAGAAATCTCCGAGACTGATTTCATCGTTGAAGCTTTTAAAAAGAAAGTTCAGGAGATGCATGGGCCGGAGTCGGTATTCGGCATGGACATCAGGGCTACCCTGACTCCGGGAGTGCAGATGACGCTTGTGATGGATCCAGTGGCGGGTGATAAGATAATAGCCCGAGGCAGCGGAGCTATGAATATGGAATATCGATCAGACACGGATGATCTGAAGATGTATGGTAAATATGTTCTGGATGAGGGTATGTATAATTTTTCTCTTCAGGACGTCATCCTTAAAGATTTCATAATCAAGCAGGGAAGTTCAATCTCTTTCAACGGAGACCCTATGGCAGGATTGCTTGATATAAGAGCAGCATATAGGGTCAATACTAATTTGGCAGATCTTGATCAGAGTTTTGCCATGGACCGGGATCTTAACAGAACTCAGGTGCCGGTCGATGCGATGCTTATAGTAAGCGGCGACATGACCCAGCCTGATATTACATTTGATATCGAACTTCCTACCCTCAATGACGAAGTCGAGCAAAAGGTGAGAAGCGTTATATCCTCAGAGGATATGATGAATCTCCAGATGATCTATCTTCTTGCATTGAATAGATTTTATACTCCGGAATATATGGGCGGATCGTCGGGTGGAGAATGGGCATCGGTCGCTTCCTCCACGATTTCATCACAGCTGCAGAATGTGCTCGGACAATTGACCGATAAATTCAATGTCGCTCCGTCGATTCGCAGTGATAAGGGGGACTTTTCAGACGTCGAAGTCGACGTGGCGTTGTCATCGCGCCTGTTTAACAATCGGCTTTTGATTAACGGCAATTTAGGTTATCGCGACCCTTCTACAAGCAGCACTACATTCATAGGAGACTTCGATATAGAATATCTGCTCAATAGCTCGGGCAACTGGCGACTTAAGGCTTACAATCATTTCAATGATCAGAACTATTATCTTAAATCTGCATTGACAACGCAGGGAGTAGGAATTGTATGGCAGCGTGATTTCAACCATATATTCGGTATTCGTAAACGACAGAAGCCTCAGTTCGCCCCTGAGAGTGAAAGCAAAGATGCCCCGAAGGAATAAAATTTTGTCAAAGTAAAACTGCAAATTAAGAATTTATATAAAAAAGTCACATTGATACGTTTCAATGTGACTTTTTTATATTTAGGTTATCCTTTTGTATATCTTCTCTTTCCGGAGATTATTTGAAGAGGTATTGAGAAGATATCGACTGATTGTTGTGGATACGGCGGATAGTATCGGCAAAGAGCTTTGCCACCGGAAGCACAGTGGCCTTGGTATTGTCTTTGCCGTAGGGAATGGAGTCGGTGAAGATAATCTCTGTCAGACCGGAGGAAAGCACTCGATCAGTGGCAGGATCCGACATTACAGGATGAGAGCATAGCGCACGCACTGATTTCGCCCCGAAAGAGAGCAGGAGATCGGCTGCTTTGGTGATAGTGCCGGCAGTGTCGACGATATCGTCGATCAGAACAACGTTCTTGTCCTCCACATCGCCGATTACAGTCATTTTTGCCACTACATTTGCTTTGGCACGCTGCTTATGACAAAGTACCAGAGGCACGTCGAAGTACTTTGCGTAAGAGTTTGCGCGCTTCGCACCGCCAACGTCAGGAGAAGCAATCACCATATCTTTGAGATGGAGGCTTTCAAGATACGGAATAAAGATTGAAGAAGCATAGAGGTGATCGACAGGCACATCGAAGAATCCCTGAATCTGGTCGGCGTGGAGGTCCATCGTGATCAGACGATCAATGCCCGCTACGCTCAGAAGGTCTGCTACGAGCTTGGCTGCGATGGATACACGCGGTTTGTCCTTACGGTCCTGGCGTGCCCAACCGAAATAGGGGATAACTGCGATGATCTTTCCGGCCGACGCACGCTTAGCAGCGTCAATCATCAGGAGAAGTTCCATGAGATTGTCGGAATTTGGGAATGTGCTCTGTACGAGGTAAACTTCGGCTCCGCGGATTGATTCTTCGAAACCGACCTCGAATTCACCATCGGCAAAATGTTCGATTTTCATCTTGCCGAGTTCGATACCCAGATCTTTGCAGATGGCTTCGCCGAGATAAAGGCTCTTTGATCCGGCAAAAACCTTGATGGGGGGTAGACTATTGCTCATAAAATTTTTATATAATTTAGTTGAGGTCTTTTTTGAGTGATAATATGACAGCTCCGTGAGCCGGAACTCTGACTGTCGAAGGATTTAGGCGAGAAAGAATCAGATGCTGACTTTCACCGTTAAGAAGGTCAGCGGCCATAACCTCTCCTTCCCGCAGGGCTGCCATATCAAATGCCACTTCGGGAATATTGACGTCGCATTTTCTTTCTTCGCCGCCGAAGTTGGCAACTATCAGGAGCGCTTCATCAAGCGTATAGCGAAGAAAAGCGAAGCATCTATGCGGATCAAACCCGGGATTCGACAGATTGACATACATCAGATCGAAGAAGTTGCCAGCTCTAAGCGCGTCATTTTTATTGCATAGATTCAATACCTTGCTATAGATTCCACGAAGCCACTTCTCCTGAGCATTAAGTTTGGCGACGGAGCATTTGCCACCGTCATACCATCGGCGCATATTGTCATAGCTCCAGTAGTCAAAAATCGTCGAGCGGTTGTTGTAGCCTGCAAATCCTTCATTCTCAGTAGCCGACTCGCCGAGTTCCTGACCGTAATAGATCATATATGGCCCGGTAGACATCATTGAGGATACCACTAATGGAGCTACTACCTTCATAGGATCTCCTGCGAACTCCACGGATCCATAGCGCACCTCGTCATGATTCTCAAGGAAGTTGAGCATGCGTGAACTGATGCCATCGACAGTCTGCCATGCTGAGGTCAGCTGAGCGGCGGAGAAATTTGATCGTTCGATTCCGACAATCTTGTCATAGAGATTCACTTTGTCATACAGATAGTCGAAGCATCCATAATCAAGAAATGGACGATAGAGTCCGACGTCGTATATCTCGCCGATAAATACTACATCGGGATAATCCTGTTTAACCTGGGGGATAGCCCAATGCCAGAAAGCGAGCGGGACCATGAAGACCATATCGCATCGGAATCCGTCGACACCTTTCGATGCCCAGAAGCGTAAGATATGGAGCATCTTTAGCCAAGTGTCGGGAATGGGGTCGAAATGGTCGGAATTATCTCCGTAATCATGACCATAATTCAGTTTTACGGTCTCATACCAGTCATTACGTCCGCAAAATGCAGAGAAGCAGTCATTACCGGTCGCTTTAGCAGGGAATTCGATATATGGCACGTCGCCTTCTCCAACGATATTGAAGTCTGGAGAAAACTGCTGATTGGGAATATAATAGTAATTATTGTTAGGGTCAAAGTGCCATGTCGTATTATCGCCGTCGCCGAAGTCCCTGATTCCGACGGGAGCGGCATCGGAGTGATATTGGCGCGCCGTATGATTAGGCACGAAGTCAATGATGACATTCATCCCGGCCTGATGGATTCTGCCTACACATTCTTCGAACTCTTCCATTCTCCTGGCGGGGTCGACGGCAATCGCAGGATCTATATCATAGTAATCCTTGATAGCATAAGGGGATCCTGCCTCGCCTTTTACGACATTCGGGTTATCTTTCGGTATGCCGTAAGATGTAAAATCTGATTTCGTCGCATGCTCGATGACACCTGTCAGCCAGATGCAATTGACGCCCAGATTCTTCAGAGAGCGAAGAAGACCGGGCGTATAGTCGGCAAGTTTGCCCGATCCGTTTTCTTCGAGGGATCCGGCGAATTTACAAGTTGGATTTGTATTTGTCAGAATACGTGGAAATGTCTGATAGATGATCGGTCGCTGACCGTCATGGCCTATTTTTACCTTTTTTCGGCCGGCGGTCTTTGCTGGATTTTGATTATCTTTAATTCCTTTATCTTTTTTAGATGCCATAACAATCTTCAGTTGATTATTAGCGAAGGGCCTCCTCCAAAACCTTGGAGGTAGCCTCGTAGCCTGCTCTTACAGCCTTTTCAAGAGCATGGAGTTCGAATGTGCCAAATGTCTGGTTCCCTGTGGTGCGAATCACATAATCACATAGGTTGAGATCCTGCAGTGTGTTTGATTTCGACATAAGGCTGTAGCTGCGGAGGGCTATGTCGATCAGTGAATCCTTATATTTATATCTTCGGTTGAGAGGAGCGCAGTTCAGACCATAGAGAGTTGAGCAATGCTTGCGAATCGCCCACGCCGGAAGATTCCGTAGAACTCCTCCGTCAACGTAATTGACGCCATTGATCCTGACGGGATGGAAAATTATAGGGATACTGCACGAAGCGAGCACTCGGGGCACAATCTCACCTCTCGACCAGCCGACACTCTTACCTGCATCAAAATCAGTGGCGCACACGACGGTAGGGATTCTCAGGTCTTCAAGATTCTTTACAGGGAGCCATGAGTCGAGCAACTTGGCGAATCGCTCCATCTTGAAGATTCCGGATTTGGGGAGTGTAAATTCCGTGAAATTACTGAGTTTATCGTTCTCGGCAAAGCAAGAGATGATATCTTTCGGAGTAAGACCCGCTGCATAAAGAGTTGCAGCGATAGATCCGGCGCTTACACCTGACACGATGTCGATATTGACGCCAAAAGCCTCGAAGGCCATCATGGCTCCGATATGCGTGAATCCTTTGGCTCCGCCTCCGCTGAAAGCGACTCCGACGCTTGGAGACTGCTTGGTGAGTCCGATTCTTTCGAGAAGTCCGTCGATTCTCAATTGCATTGCGCCGATTTTAATTATCAGTTATTGAAGTATTGAATACTTCTTTGGAATTTAGTGAGAAAATTCTCTCATTCGGGTATTTGCCCAAATTCTTTGCAAATATAATAAATCCCTCTCTCATACGAAAATTTTCCTACTATTTTAACCTTATTTTTTGGGCATTTCGTTGGCAATGAAGGGGAGGATTTTGACAACGCATTAATAAAAAGAGGTCTTCGCTTAGCGAAGACCTCCATTGATTCTATTTATCCGGGTGAATTACCAGATGATGATGCGTTCTTCTTCAGGGCGATACATTTTGTCGCCTTCCTTAATTCCGAATGCCTTGAAGAACGGAGCGATATTCTTGAGCGATACGTTAACGCGGTTCTCACCTAATGAGTGGACGTCGCCGATAGTGAGCTTACGCTTCTCCGCGTCGCGGATATTCTGTGCCCAGAGGTTAGCGTAGTTCATGTAGAAGACCTGCAGCGGATCAAGCCCGTCGATCAGAGCTTCCTCGGAGGTCACATCGACACCTTTCTTCTTCTGGGAATCGAGGAATGCCGTCATGGCAACTCTTAGTCCTCCCTGGTCGGCAATGTTCTCGCCAAGAGTATATGAGCCATTGGCCATGAGTCCGGGAAGTACTTCCACTTCGTCAAACTGGTCGGCAAGCCCCTTGGTCAAAGTCGCGAATGCCTCCGCATCTTCAGGAGTCCACCAGTTGACCATATTGCCGACTGCGTCGAAGTTGCAACCCTGATCATCAAATCCATGAGTAAGCTCATGCCCGATAACAACGCCGATACCACCATAGTTTTCTGCATCGGAAGAGTTTGCATCGAAGAAAGGAGCCTGAAGGATACCTGCAGGGAAGACAATTTCATTATTCAGAGGATTATAATAAGCATTGATTGTCTGAGGAGTCATACCCCATTCAGTGCGGTCGACCGGTTTGCCCCATTTCGAATTGTAATCTTCGTTATGCCAGATGTTGGCGTTATGGATATTCTCATAATAAGAGAGAGAGGGGTCGATCTGCATGGTGGTATAATCTTTCCATTTGTCGGGATACCCGATCTTCACCGTGATCGAGTTGAGTTTTTTGATAGCCTGCAATTTAGTATCGTCACTCATCCAGGGAAGATTGATGATATGTTTGCCGAGTGCAGTGCGAAGGTTTTCTACAAGACCCTCCATATATTTTTTGGATGACTCAGGGAAGTATTCCGCAACGTAAAGCTGTCCGATAGCTTCACCGAGGCGATCTTCAGTAGCGCTCTGCACACGTTTCCAGCGTGGTTGCTGCTTTTCTACTCCGCTCATGATTTTTGAGAATTCGAAGCCTGCATCCGCAAAGTCATCGCTAAGGTAAGGAGCCGCGTCAGCTACTACCTGCCAAAGATAATAGTCCTTTATTTCGCGGGGAGAAAGACGCCCGAGCATATTGTTGGCTTGCTTGACAGTATTCATTTCAGTGACAATGAATTGTTCGGGAGTCTGAATGCCCATTGTCTCGATAAAGAAGCGATCCCATGGAATATTGGGATATTCAGTCTTGAGGAAGTTGAGGTCTCGCACATTGTTCATGGCGTTGAGATTGCGGCTCTGTTCGCGTGTCCACACTGAATCGGCGAGCTGAGTCTCTATCTTCATGACATTCCTGGCAATGCGTGCTGCATCTCCTTTGGAATAGCCGGCGAGCTGCATGTCTTTTTTGATGAGCTCCTCGTAAGCCTTGCGGATTTTCTTGTTGTCGGCATCTTTAGCGAGGTAATAATCGCGGTCGCCAAGCTGCAGTCCGACTCCGGATACATACATGGCGTATTCTGCCGAATTATTGAGGTCTTCCTGAAGTCCTGCTCCGAAGAAGGGTGAAGAATAGGATTTATGCATCAGGATAAGCAGGTCATCCATTTTATTATTTGGAGTTGATTCGATCTGCTTGAGGATGGGCTGGATTGGTTTTGCTCCGAGGTTATTGCGCTTGACTGAGTCCATTCCGGTCTCGTACAGAGCCGCTATTTTGTGAGCGACAGTGCCGGGTTCGGGATTTGTAGATGAAAGATTTGCTACAATCCTGCGCACGCGATTGCGGCTTGAATCATCGAGAATGTTAAACTGGCCATAGCGGGAGTGTTCGGGAGTAAGCGGATTAGCTTCCATCCAATGCTGATTCACATGCCGATAGAAGTCTTCTCCCGCTGAAATGCGGTCGCTGAGACCCTCTTTGTTGAGGCTCTTCAGGTGTTCGTGGGCGCTCACTGATACCGTGAGAGCAGCAATGGTACCAAAGATAAGGGTTCTTGAAAAATTCATTAACTTATTGTTTAATTGATTAAATTTTGAATTCGAGTCCACCTCCGGAGGAGGATTTATATTCGAGAATGTCGCCCGGCTGGCAATCAAGTATCTCGCAGATGCTTTCAAGGGTAGAGAATCGGATTGCCTTTGCTTTACCGGTCTTCAGAATCGAGAGGTTGGAGGGTGTGATGCCCATCTTTTCCGACAGCTCGCCAAGGCTTATCTTTCGCTTGGCCATCATCACGTCCAAATTTACTATTATCGGCATTATGAATTGACTGTTAGGGATTAGATGGTGAGCTCCTGTTCTTGCTTTATGTGCAGGCCATAGCTCCATACTTGAGCGAAAAGAAGTCCGATTGATCCGAGGAGCAGATTATTCCATGGGAAATTCCATTGGGCTTCAAGCTGATATCCCGGCCAAGTGAAATGAAGCTGATGGAAAATGTAATCCTGAATTGAACCCGCAATTATCTGAATGATAGCGATTGCAATCAGGGATAAGGAGATCTGGCGAAGATAAGTGACGTTCTGGCCGACGAAAATTCGAGCCTTTGAGACATTGATGATGAAGCGGATAAGCTTCCAAAGAATAACGAAGAGGAAGAAAATCTTGATGGGGGTGAAGCTGAATAATACCCATTTTGTCCAGTCGGGCACATTTTCATCCGGAGTCATCACAATGACATTGTCGATAATAAACGGCAGTTGACGCCCATCCTGAAATTGAATGGAATCGGCCGGCTGAAGCATAGTGGAGGCTGAGGGGACGAAAGATATTTCAATCGGCGATCCATGCACCGGTTCCGACTCCTCTCCATTATACCCTTGCGAAAATCCCATTGAGAAGGTCTCTACTCCAAGTTGGACAAGTCGGCGTGATGGCAGAATGACACTCAGTGCCAAAACGGCAAGGACTATTACAGAAAGAATGTATATTGAGGTCTTTTTCATTTCATGCAGTATGAGTAATCCTTCAGAATAGCATGACTTTTCTCCGGCTATCTGACAGTAGGATTGGATACTGCAAAATTACTAAAAAAAATATTAAAAGCAAAAAAATTATCGTTTTTCGATAAATTTTATAAGGGTCTGAAGTTTTTTTTCTGTCTCTTCCCATTCTTTTTCCGGTTGGGAAAGATGCGTGATACCTCCGCCTGCACGTAAATCTATCGAGGATGAAAGGAGGTCATATCTTCCGGAGCGAAGATTGGCATATGAAGAATAGTTGCGATTGTTATTGACCCATCCGATTAGTCCTCCGTAACAAGATCGATGAGGTTGTTCGCCGGTCATGATTTCGGCAATTGCCTTTTCACGTGGAAATCCGCTGAGGGCCGGAGTAGGACAAAGATAACGCAACAATCTGAAATCCTCAAGTTCACCTTGAGCAGAAATTTCAGTAGCGAGATGCATCACCGGTCCGGCCTTTAAAGTAAACGGACCATTCAATGTCGGATTTAATCCGAATTTTGCGAATCCCGAAGCGATAAATTTAGTTACGATCGCTTGCTCCTGAATATTCTTAATATCCCATTCTTCTTCATTGTCATCCCATCGGGTACCGGCGAGTGAGAGAGAAGAAATCTTGCCGTCGGAAACCTGAAGAATCGGTTCAGGCGATGCTCCTATCCAAGTGCCGTGAAGATTTGTTGAAAATATGAATACGCACGCTGAAGGATACGCTTCATTAAGGCGTCCGAACAATTCCAATGGAGAAATCGCGCATTTCTGACGCGAAACCCTGGATACGACGACTTTTGAGCATCCATTTCCCATATCAGTTGATTCGAATGAATCCCATTGACGGGTCAGATCTATGCATCTCCTGACGAGGGAACGATAATTATCATCGGGAGTCTGAAAGAAGGAAGAAGATTCTTTTATTTCATTTTCTGAAATCCATTCTTCAGCTTCTTCATTGCTGAATTGAGTATAGTGATGAAGGGGTGACGGGATAAGATATATCTCCGGATAATTTTTAAATTCGCTGTAGATAAATCCCGAATAATCCGGACCCTTGACATCTTTGATAAGACTCTCAGAGTGCCCGCTTATCACATTGTTTGAATTCGGGAGGCGAATCTTAAAAAAATTCATATAGAAAACGAAAAGACAGCTTATATACGTCCAATAAGTTCAAACGGGAGGGCTTCTTCTATTCTTACATCAGCAAATTCTCCGATGGGCAAAACGGCTCCACGTATGATAACTTCAGGGTCGACTTCCGGAGAATCCCATTGAGTGCGTCCTATTGAGTCGCCGTTTTCATGGCGTTCGACAAGCACACGCACCTTCTCTCCGATAAGTTTCTCGTTTAGTTGAAGCGCAATCTCCTCTTGTGCAGCCATGATTTTGTCAAGGCGCTCTTGCTTGATCTCTTCGGGGATGGAATCTTCGAGATTTAGGGCCGCCCACGTATCATCTTCTTCACAATAGGCGAAAGCTCCCATTCTATCAAATTTCTGTGTCTTTACAAACTCAAGTAATTCTTCAAATTCTTTCTCCCCTTCGCCAGGGAAGCCGGTCATAAGAGTCGTGCGCAGCCGAATTCCGGGGACCCGGCTTCTAATTTCTTCAATTAATCGAAGAGTTTCTTCTTTTGAAATGTGCCGGCGCATATTTGATAAGACAGGGTCAGAGATATGTTGCAGTGCAATGTCAAGATAATTGCATACATTCTCTCTGCGACGCATGACGTCGAGCACATCCATCGGGAAATCCGATGGATAACCATAGTGGAGACGAATCCACTCAACTCCTGGGATATCGGCCATCCGGTCGATAAGTTCGGCGAGGCGTTTTTCGCCGTAGATATCGCTGCCATACGAAGAAAGATCCTGGGCAATGACGTTGAATTCCTTTACTCCTTCGCCTACAAGCTTTCTTACCTCCTCAAGAATCTCCTCTACAGGGCGCGATTTATGACGTCCTGTGATAAGAGGGATTGCGCAAAACGCACAAAACCGATTGCAACCCTCGGAAATCTTAAGGAAAGCGGAGTGGGGGGGAGTAGTCAGGATTCGTTCCCAAGGCCTGCCGGTCGGAGCAATATCGGGGAGATCGTTAAGAAATAAATTCCAGTTGAATTTACCATACCATTTGTCGACTTCGGGTATCTCTTCCTGAAGTTCCTTCATATATCGCTCGGAGAGACATCCCATGACTGCGATGTTTCCTATGCGGCCTTCACGTTTGGCATCGGCAAGCTCAAGAATCAGATTTATGGATTCCTCTTTGGCGTCACCGATGAATCCGCATGTATTGACGATTACCCATTCCCCGCAGGGGTCTTCGGAGTCATGTACAGCGGAAAGACCCTTGGCTTCAAGCCTGTGTAGGAGACGTTCGGAATCTACAAGATTCTTTGAGCATCCCATAGAGATGACGTCGATGCGTCCTTTTTCAAAAGTACGATTCATTATGGACTTTGCTAATCCTTTTTGTCAAAAAATGATTTTACGAAATCCTTGGCGTTAAATATCTGAAGATCCTCGGGCTTTTCGCCAAGACCGATATATTTGATGGGAATCTTATGGCGGTTTGAGATGCCTATGATCACTCCTCCTTTTGCGGTGCCGTCAAGTTTGGTGACCGCCAGAGCATTTACATTAGTCACGGCGGAGAATTGTTCGGCCTGGAAGTAAGCATTCTGTCCTGTCGAGCCATCAAGCACAAGTAAAACTTCCTGCGGAGCATCCGGCACGACGCGTTTGATCACTTTCTCAATCTTATGGAGTTCATTCATCAGTCCGACCTTATTATGGAGTCGACCGGCGGTATCTATTATGACGACATCGGCATCCTGAGCCTTGGCTGCACTTACAGTGTCGAAAGCGACAGCCGCCGGATCTGATCCCATCTTTTGCTTAATGACCTGAACGCCGGTGCGCTCTCCCCATAGTTCGAGCTGTTCGATAGCGGCAGCGCGGAATGTGTCGGCTGCACCAAGCATTACTTTATATCCGGAGGCCTTGTATTGATAGGCAAGTTTGCCGATGGTAGTGGTTTTGCCAACTCCGTTGACTCCGACCACGAGAATTACGTAAGGTTTCTTATCTTCCGGGATCCGGAAGTCATCCATTTCTTCTCCATCAGAGCCGATATTGGGAGTTATCATTTCAGAAACTTCCTCAGCGAGAAGACTATGAAGTTCGGACGTTGAGACATATTTGTCACGCTTGACGCGCTCGGTAAGACGGTCGATAATTTCGAGAGTTGTGTCGAGCCCGACGTCGGAGGTTACGAATACTTCCTCAAGATTATCGAGTACTTCATCGTCGATAGTCGACTTTCCGGCTACGGCGCGTGTGAGTTTCTGCCACACTCCGGCCTTAGTCTTTTCGAGTCCTTTGTCAAGTTTTTCTTGTTTCTCCTGTTTGTCGCGTGAGAAGAGTTTGTTGAAAAATCCCATATATTTATTATTTTACTGCAAAATTAGCGAAATTCCGTTATTTATCAAAAATTTTGGCAGCAAAGAGTGTGTCAAATCCTACTTAATCAAGTTCAGAAAGCAAAACCTGATTAAGTAGGATTAGCCGAGTAAGCTTATGATTAAGTAGGATTAGCCGAATATACTTATGAGAGATATCCGGATATTTTAATTTTGTGAAGCTCCACCGGCCGATTTAGCAGTCGAGATGTCATCGTTGACGATTGAGGAGTTGACAGATTTTACGTTGGCATTATTTTTCCCGAAGTGCCATGTCACGCTTACGCCTACTGTCCACGCAGGGTTATGCCATTTATTTGTAGATGAGAAGTCGCTGCCGACAGTGGAGTTTGTGTAAATCGTATATTTCTCGAAGCAGTTCATGGCATTTAGCGTGACCTTAAGGGAGTCGTCGGAAAGAAATGTGCGTGAGAGATTAAGACCGTAGTAATGGTGAGATCCTCCTTTACCCATAAGATTGACCGAGCCCGACCCCCAGCCACCGAATGCTCCGAAGTTGAATTTCTGAGGCAATGTCCAGTCTGCGTTTGCTGTGACGTTGCCGGAGAATCCATGATTGGAAAGCAATTGTCCGCTGATATCTTTATCTGCTTTAAGATCAGTATAATTCAATCCGCCGTTGAGTGATAATCTCAATGTGTTTCGGGGTGACCACATCATGAAGATATTAAGGGATGAAGTGCGGTTATGTCCTATATTAGCGAAAGTATTGACCATCTTATAGCCGTCAAGGTAAGCGTAGTTTGTAATGGCATTTCCGGTATCGGTATAATCCAGAGATACAGATCCCCCCAGGGCGCGTCCGAAATTAGTGTATGTTAACGAAACTTTATTGATCTTTTCTGAAGTTAGGTTGGGATTGCCTTGCTGAATCCGGAGATCGGAAATTTCAAGTTTATAAGGATTGAGTTGTTCGATCGACGGACGCGATATACGCATTGAATACGAAGCTGTCAGGGTATTGGCGGGAGAAAAAGAATAAGTGATGGATGCGTTCGGTACGACATCATTTAGGTTGGATGTGAAATTCTCCCCAAGATTGTCATGGAATCGAATTCCCATGCGTGTAAATTCATATCTGAGACCAGCCTGGGCTGAGACCGGACCATAAGTGGCGGTATATAGTCCGTACAGTGCGAATATATCCTGCGGTTGGCCCATGCTCGTGCGTGTAGAAGAAATAGGATGGAAAAGTACCAGATCATTGCTTCCCTCGGATAGTCCATAGGCTGAATTGCGGCGGAAGATTCCCTTCGAGCCGATTTCTAATTTGGCATGCGGATTGATAGTATTGCTCCAGTCAATCTGTACGGTATGTTCGCGGGTAATACGATCGTTCGAGATTTTTTCGTATAGGTATTCCGGATTAAAGTTAATGAGATTTCCGTAGGTGTAATTACCCGGAAGTCCGGCTTTGACGTAGTTGAACATGTAGGAGATGCCGAGATAATTGTCGTTGCGTCCGAATTCATGCTGATATGCTGTCTGCGCCGTCACTCCCCGGTATTTGAGATGCATATCGGCATCGCGGGAATAACTCCAGCGCAGATTGCCGTCAGCGTCATACATTGACGATGTCTGGTCGGTAATATTCATTATCCCTCCCACATTATAATAATTGGCCGAGAAGGTGAGCAGGTCGGAAGGGGAAATGTCATAGGATCCTCCGAGATCTATACCGAGAAAGTCGATATTCTGACTGTTGATGGCAGTCTCCTGCAGTCGGTGATCTTCGGGATTGTTGAGATATACAGTCATATCTTCCATTTTGGCCTTACGTTGTCCGCGGAATCCATAGGCGTAGTTGACTCCGGCATTCAGAGTCAGTCGGTTGAACTTTGCCGCGCCGTTAATTCCTGCCTGAAGCATGCGGTTGTCGACCGAGATGTTTGCCGAACCATTGTAGCCGTTGCTTGCTTGTTTTCGTTCAGTGACGAGGTTAATGATAGCTCCTCCGCCTTCAGCATCATATTTTGCTCCCGGCTCGGTTATCAGCTCAATGGATGCTACAGCTTCGGCGGGCATGGATTTCAGAATAGTGGATGCATTTTGTGAAAGCATCGGCTCAGGACGTCCGTTGACATATATTTTGAAATCTCCGTTTCCTTTCACCCGGATGTTATCCTGACCGTCAACACTTACCATAGGCACCTTTCTGAGTAGGTCGAGTACTGTAGAACCGGCAGCCGCTGGATCCTCATCGACGTTGTAAGTGACTTGATTTGCCGCTACTTTTATCATCGGGGCGTCGGCTGTGACGACGATTTCCCGGAGATCATGAATATTTCCGTAAGCGACGCGTTCGAGAGAATCAATCTGAGCCTCATTAAGTTCTTCAGAAGGCGTGATATTGACCGCTTGTTTCGTGTTTCCGGCAAATGAAAGAGAGGGAATCAAGCCGGAAAAAACGGTACAAATTAAAGAAAATAGTCTGATATTCATAAAGATATTGGTTAAAAGTATTATCTATTTAGTGTATTAGTTTGTTAATACACTGCAAAAGTAATAAAACTTTTCTTTCCAACCAAATTATTTTCTAAAAATTTCAAAAAATTATATAATGCAGGGTCTAATTTATTTTTGTAGATAGATTCGTGGATTTGAGTATGCCGTAGATTTTATTATCAGTTTTATGGTCTATCGGAAATTATGTATTAAATTTGTAAATATTTCTTATTGATATGGTGAAATGCCGCGGGATTTGAAGTGGTTCATTCTGGTTCATTTATTCGGTTCGCTTTGAATATTTGTCGGAATGGTATAATTTTGTAAAGAAGTTTGGCATTTCTACGCCTTACCTGATTTATAAATTAGCAAATACAGATATTCTAAACTGAACCATGAGGAAAGAATACCCACGGATCGACCCTGAAGATGCTGAGGCGCTGTTAAAGGTTGTCATGGATACTGCGGGACTCAAGAGCCTGAGTCCCACTTCAATTGACAATCTTGCGCAACAGATTTTCCATAAGACCGGAGATATGCTGAGTTTATCGACCTTGAAGCGGGTGACGGGATATATCAATTCAGATGTAAAATCCCGCATCTCGACATTCGACATACTCGCACGATTCTGCGGATGGCAGGATTATAGGCACTTTCTGAGTGGTAACCCTCCGGAGGTAGATAGCGGAGTGGTTGGAAGCCGACGTATCAGTGTTGAAAAAGATATGAAGCCGGGAGAAAGGATCCGGCTTCTCTGGGTTCCGGCCCGGGTCTGCGTTGTAGAATATCTGGGTGAATTTAAATGGAAGGTCATAGAGTCAGAAGGGACTCGTCTTCAACCGGGCGATACATTCAAGTGCGCTCTGATAATAGAAGGCGAACCACTATATCTTGATGAACTTATTCATGCCGGAAAGTCTCCCAAAGTCTACGTCTGCGGACGTCGGACGGGTGTGACTTTTATTAAAGATGAATAACATAGAAGATTTAGATTCAGGATATTTAGGAGAGGATGCTGAAATAAGCTTCACAAGTCAATTTACAGATATTAAGGTAATCCGGACCACAGACTTTAACATGCTGGCCCGGGCAAAGCGTCATGGGCGTCAGTGGCTACTAAAAGGATTACCGGAGCAGTTGAGGAATTCTATGGCTGCCCGGCGGCGCCTGATGAAGGAATTCGAGATTCATTCAAGGCTTAGTCATCCCGGTATAGCAAGAGTGATGACTTGTGATGAAGTGGAAAATGAAGGGCCATGCATTGTCATGGAATGGATTGAGGGCGAGACGTTGCAGGATTATCTATCGAGCCATCGGCTTTCTTTCTCTGACCGACGCCGGCTTCTTGAAGAGATTGTAGATGCTGTCGGCTATATGCACAGCATGGGAGTAGCGCACAGGGATCTTAAGCCCACAAATATAATGATACGTAAAGCCGGGGAAACTCCGGTCATTATTGACTTCGGATTGGCCGACACTGACGATTATATTGAGCTTAAGCAATCTGCAGGAACTACCGGATATATTTCACCCGAACAAATCACTAACGGAGGAACGCAGACAAGTGACGATATTTATAGCCTCGCTTTTATTATAAGACTGCTATGTCCGGAGTATTCACGCATTGCGTCTCATTGCCTCAAGCCCGCAGGGAAACGTCCGAATGACGGAGTCGCGTTAAAGAAGTTGCTTATAGACAGACGTCGCCGTCCCCGCCGCATTGTTGTGACCTTACTTACTGCTGTTCTAACCGGCCTTATATTCGGAGGTGGATTTCTAATCATTCAGTCCAAGAGGCAAGTCTTGGAAGCTCTTCAGGCATCAGAAGGTATTTCTTCAAGTAATGATGCAAACATGAAGAAGGTCACTCTTTTACAGGATTCACTTGCATTGGTTACGTCGCGGATGATGACTCTGGAGGATGAAAAGAAGAAGCAGGAGATATATTTGTCAAAAATTGAGAACGCCCATAAGGAAGGAAAGATCAAAATAGATAATTTTTTTAAAAGTTGGGATTCAAATGTAATAAGTAAGATTAAAGCAGATGAAGATCCGGCAAAAAGATCCCAAATGATTGTCGATTTTTCTTTGAAGATGCAAGATTTTTATAAGGAGATGAATGACATGATAGAGAATTATGTAAGAGGTCTTTCAAACTCAGGTATTACTCCATTGGATTGTGAGCGCATCAAAGTTGATCTAAAGAATTACTACTATGAGATCAATTCAAATTATGCAACCAAGTGGAATAAACAGATTACGTCTAAAAACCAATAGATGGCTATCATGAGTTACGTGTTGATCGGCATGGACGACGCGTGACAAAGAAGCAAGGACTATGTCAGCAGGTTATGGAATACTGAGGTTTATTATGCGCTGATTTGATGAGCCTCGGAAGAGGAGATCCGGATCGCGCAGAGATTCTATGAAAGGACCCTCTACAATAGTATCTATGTTTCGGATTGCCTGTTTAAGTCGGGGATCAGCAAGAATCTGCTCGATAGTAAACCCGGTATATAGCCAGATATTATAGCCCCTCGACTTAATGGCTTCTGCCAATGCGGCTGTCGTCTCCGGATTAATAAGAGGATCGCCTCCGGTAAGAGTTACGTCGAAATCCTCCTCTTCGATGACGGCCATAATCTCTTCAAGGGTCATCTTTAATCCGCCGTCCGGATCCCAAGACTCCGGATTATGACATCCCGGACAATTATGACGGCATCCGGCAAGATAGACCGAAGTCCGGAATCCCGGTCCATCGACGGTCGTACCTCGCCGGATGTCAAGTACATTATAGTAGTAATTCATCAGCTATTGACAATAGATTCGAGAGCTGCAATGGTAGCAACGTCTACAAGCTCATCTTCCGACGCGTTGACAGACGCGAAATAGACGGGTTTCTTCAAACCTATCTGAAGCGGGCCGATTACCTTGCCCACTCCCATGCCGAGAAGGAGCTTGAACGTAATGTTGGCGGCCGATAGATTAGGGAAGATAAGGGTATTGACATTCTTTCCCTTGATGGTATTGAATGGGAAAGTTCTATCGCGTAGATCCGTGTCGAGAGCGAAGTTTGCCTGCATCTCTCCGTCGACGCATATTTCAGGATACTTTTCGTGAAGTGTCTTGACTGCGTCGGCTACTCTGGCAGGTTCCTCGGAGAGGCGATTCGAACCGAAATTGCTGTAGGAAAGCATTGCCATAACCGGATTTTGATTGAAATAACGCACGGCGCTATCTGTCAGTCGGGCGATATCGACCAAAGCCTCCGAATCTGAAATAGCGTTGACAGCAGTATCAGCCAGGAAGTAAGTGCCTCCGCGAGTATTCATAATATGCATAGTCGCGAAATGATTGTAGCCATCTTTAATTCCCACGATTGAAGCAGCCCGCTCAGCCATTTTTGTCGCGGCGGAATAGCACCCGGCAAGGAAAGCATCGGCATCCCCCATTTCCACCATCATTATACCGAAATATGACCGGTCATACATTTTGTCAAGCGCCTCTACATATGATACTCCTTCACGTTCTTTCTTCGCGGCCAGGGCTTTGGCATATTTTTCCCGGTTGTTTGCCTGATTGTCATGACGAGGATTGATTATCTCGATATCAGAGATATCAAGTCCGATGCGTGAAGCCGTGCGATTGATCATTTCAGCATTGCCGAGCAGCACGGGTATCAAGGTGCCCTCTCTATGGAGCCGGGCAGCAGCGCGCAGCATATTTTCCGAGTTCCCTTCGCCGAAGACTACGCGTCGCTTATTGTTGCGGATATGTTCGGTAATGCTTCTGATAAGTTTTCCGTCATCACCCATGTAGGAGAGCAGGCGAGTCTGATAAGCATTCCAATCCTCAATCGGACGCGCAGCGATTCCAGACATCATAGCAGCCTTTGCAACGGCGGGGGCAACCCGAAGCAACAGTCTGGGATCGAGAGCTTTCGGAAGGATGTAATCTCGTCCGAAATGCAGATCGCTCAGTCCATAGGCCTGGTCGACTACGGCGGGAACCGGTTCCTTGGCGAGCTCTGAAATTGCATAAACCGCAGCAATCTTCATCTCCTCATTGATAGCAGATGCGCCGCAATCGAGAGCACCACGGAAAATATAAGGGAACCCTATGACATTATTAATCTGGTTCGGATAGTCACTGCGTCCTGTTGCGACAATAATATCAGGCACAGCATTCTTAGCTTCAAAATATCCGATTTCAGGATCCGGATTCGCAAGAGCAAAGACAATAGGCCGCGGAGCCATTGTCTTTATCATTTCCGGAGTAAGCACTCCGGCAACGCTGAGGCCAAGAAATACGTCAGCTCCTTCGATGGCTTCCGCCAGTGTGTGCAAATCCCGGTCGGTGGCAAATTCTTTTTTCTGCTCCGTAAGTTTTTCCCTGTCGCTTCGAATGACCCCTTTAGAGTCACACATCACGATATTCTCAGCCTTTACGCCAAGAGCCTTGTAAAGGCGGGTGCAACTTACTGCGGCCGCCCCTGCACCATTGACCACGAGCTTAATTTCTCCGATTTTCTTTTTCTGAATTTCCAGAGCATTGAGCAAGCCAGCACCTGAGATAATTGCCGTCCCGTGCTGATCGTCGTGCATTACCGGAATGTTACATTCCTTTTTCAGCCTGTCTTCGATCTCAAAACATTGGGGAGCTTTTATATCTTCAAGATTGATACCCCCGAACGTTGGAGCGATGGCTTTAACTATCTCTACAAATTTATCGGGATCAGTTTCGTTGACTTCGATGTCGAATGCATCCAGACCCGAGAAAATCTTGAAGAGGAGCGCCTTCCCCTCCATTACGGGTTTGCCGGCAAGAGCCCCGATATCTCCGAGACCAAGCACGGCGGTGCCGTTTGAGATTACCGCAACCAGATTGCCTTTATTGGTATATCTGTAGGCATCGGCCGGATTTTTTTCTATTTCAAGGCATGGATACGCTACGCCCGGAGAGTATGCCAGAGCGAGATCGCGTTGGGAAGCATAGGGTTTGGTAGGAGTGATTTCAATTTTGCCGGGGCGTCCCTCTTCATGGTAAAGAAGAGCATCATCCTTTGTCACAGTTGCCATAGGTCTTTTTCAGTTGATGCGTGATAGTCAATACTTACGTGATAGTCAATACTTAATGGTAATGCGGGCTATCAGTGGAAATTTCTTGTTATAAATGATTTTCCGACGCAGAAATATTTCAGCGTCGGAAAAGATATTTAGTCTCGAAAGTATAACGTCGGAAAGGACAGTTTTGTTTGAGGGTTCCTATTTGTGGACAATGCGATCACGCAATTCGGCGAGTTTGCCGGAGTTCCATCTGTCGGTAGTGCCGACAAGATAGCCCGTGATGCGCTGTATTGTTTCAAACGGTGTGCCGCATTTCGGACAATCATGCTGCGACTTTGAGGCATTTTCATACCCGCACTTCGGACAGTGGTTTCGGTTATGGTTGACACTACCGTAGCCTAAGTTGTACTTATCCATCATATCGACGATCTGCATGATGGCCTTGGGATTATGCGTCGCATCGCCATCTATTTCTACATAAAAGATATGTCCGCCGCGTGTCAGTTCGTGATAAGGAGCTTCAATCTTCGCTTTATGGCGCGGAGAGCAATGATAATAGACGGGTATATGATTGGAATTCGTATAATAGTCCTTATCGGTCACTCCCGGAATAACTCCGTAGGTCTTGCGGTCGCGTTTGGTGAATCGACCGGCGAGTCCCTCGGCCGGAGTAGCCAGGATGGAATAGTTGTGGCCATATTGCTCGGAAAATTCATTTGCCCTGCTGCGCATGTGGCTGATGATTCTAAGTCCGAGGTTCTGAGCAGCTTCAGATTCTCCATGGTGTTTACCGGTCAATGCTATCAGGCATTCTGCGAGGCCTATGAATCCGATTCCCAGAGTCCCCTGATTTATTACGCTCTCCACAGGAGTGTCAGCTGACAAGGTCTCTGACCCATTCCAGAGCACGCTCATCACAAGCGGGAACTGCTTCGCCAATGCAGTCTTCTGGAAGTTAAAGCGATCGTCGAGCTGCCGGGCGGTGACGTCTAAAACGAGATCGAGTTTTTCAAAGAAGCGACGAATTCGTTCGTCTTCATCCTGAATCGCCATCACTTCAATTGCGAGCCGCACGATATTGATCGTAGTGAACGAAAGATTGCCCCTTCCGACAGAAGTCTTTTCTCCATATCTGTTTTCATAGACACGGGTGCGGCAACCCATGGTCGCAACCTCATGGAGATATCTCTTGGGATCTTCCGGATTCCAGGCCTCGTCTTGATTGAATGAAGCATCAAGGTTGAGGAAGTTGGGGAAGAATCTTCTTGCGGTCACCTTGCATGCGAGTTGGTAAAGATCGTAGTTCGGGTCTTCGGGCAGATAGCTGACTCCTCTCTTTTTCTTCCAGATCTGAATGGGGAAGATTGCTGTGGCTCCATTGCCAACCCCTTCATAGGTTGAATTCAAAAGTTCCCGGATGACGCAGCGTCCTTCGGCGGAAGTGTCGGTGCCGTAATTGATAGAAGAGAAGACAACCTGATTGCCGCCCCTGGAATGGATGGTATTCATATTATGAATGAACGCCTCCATAGCCTGATGGACTCTTTCCGTCGTCTTATTTATTGCGTGTTGCAACAATCTCGCTTCTCCCTCCAGATCTTCAAGATCTTCATGAAGGAAGTCCTTAATCTCTACATTGTAGAGATGGGAAAGGGACTTGCCCGAAAGTTGTTCGAGATTTTTTACCTCCTCAATAAAAGCTTTTCTTACATAAGGTGCGAGATAGAAATCGAAAGCAGGAATGGCCTGACCGCCGTGCATTTCATTCTGCGCCGTTTCCAGGGATATGCAGGCCATAACCGCGGCAGTCTCAATGCGCTTTGCAGGACGTGAATCAGCATGACCGGCAGAGAAACCGTTTTTCAGAATTTTGTCAAGAGGATGCTGGACGCAGGTCAGGGATTTCGTGGGATAATAATCTTTATCATGGATATGGATATAGTTATTTCTGAGAGCAGTCTTGGCCTCGCTCGACAATAGATAATCATCGACAAAGGGTTTTGTGGTCTCGGAGGCGAACTTCATCATCATCCCTGCAGGCGAGTCTGCATTCATGTTGGCATTCTCGCGGGTGATATCATTGTTTTTAGCTTCTATGATTTCCAGGAATATGTCGCGGGTCTTGGCTCGACGTGCGATTGAGCGTTGATCTCTATAAGCGATATATCTCTTGGCTACATCCTTACGGGAGGATTTCATGAGTTCCAATTCTACGGAATCCTGAATCTCTTCTACTGTCATCCGCTCTTTTCCGCGTATTCCGACGCGATCGGTGATCCGCTGGATTAGAGGTTCGTCTTCTCCGGCATCGGTCGAGAGCATGGCCTTACGAATGGCGGCCTTGATTTTCTCTTCATTGTATCCGACGACTCTGCCGTCGCGCTTTTCTACAGTAAGGATCATGTTTGAAAGTGGGATTGAGTTATTGTTCGGTATGATTTTTATGACGCAAAGTTAATGAAAGTTTTTCAAAGTGTGTATATTTTAATGCAAAAAGTTTTTGACAATTAATATTTTGGGAAATAATTTTGAGATGCTAAAAATTTAAAATATTGAATATAAAATAATTACGAAAATTTTTGGAAAACTTTCGTAATTTTATACATTTCATAATATTTTAAAATGCTAATTTTGTGTATTGTGGTTTATGAGCCTAATTGGGAAGGATATGTAATCAAGACAGGATGATCGAGTTATTTTTTCCAGAAGCCGGGTGTAAAGATCAGAAGCACTGTGTAAAGCTCCAGACGTCCGGTCAGCATAAGGAAGGAAAGAATCCATTTTGCGAGAGCCGAAACTTGGGAATAATTACCCTCAATGCCTGTCATGTCTGTTCCGAGCCCGGTGTTGCTGACGGCGGAAAGAGCGCAGAATATGGCGTCTTTCAAAGGCAGATTGCAAAGCATAAGGCCTACTGCGCCCGCAGCGATGACTATGATATACATGAAAAGAAAGGCGAGGGTCTTCATAAGGATCGGTTGTGGAGTTCCTTTCCCGTTGATGACTACAGTCCGGATAGCATTCGGATGCATCATTCGATAGAATTCATTCTTTAAAAATTTGAAAAGAATGATAAAGCGGTCGATTTTTGCTCCTCCGGAGGTTGATCCTGCGCAAGCTCCCATAATCATCATAATTATAAGAACAATGACACTTACGGCTCCCCAGTCGTGGAAATCCGGTTCGGTCAGGCCGGTTGATGAGAGGATTGATACAGCCTGGAAAAGAGGATCTATAGTAAAATCATCCCAGGAATGACCTATTCCCCTGAATAAAATATTGAGTGAGAAAATGGCATAGCACGTAAGTATTATATAGAGATAGCAGCGCAGCGCGTCATTTTTTAACATCCCTCTCCACTTCCCTTTTGTCAATCCGAAGAGTAGGGAGAAATTGACTCCTCCTAAAAACATGAAGATCGTCATGATAATCTTTATGTAATTAGAATTCCAGCGGCCAAGGGATAGGTCAGAATTGCCGAATCCTCCCGTCGACATGGTTGATAGTCCGTAGCATACTGAGTCAAAAAGGTCCATATCAGAACTCAGCAGAAGGATTATCAAGGAGAAAGTCATGATTATATATACCATCCATAACCCTTTGGAAGTATTGCCGATACGTGGTTGCAGTTTGTCGTGAGTGATTCCTGTCACCTCGGCATTGAAAAGCATCATTCCTCCTGAAGTATTGAGCATTGGCACAATGGCAAGAGTAAACAGAATGATTCCAAGTCCGCCTATCCATTGACAGATACATCTCCAGATGAGAATGGAGTGGGGGACTCCTTCAAGAGTGTCGAGTACCGAGGCTCCGGTTGTCGTGAAGCCCGACATGGTCTCGAAGAAAGCATCGGTAATGGAGAAGTGCGTATGGCATAGCAGGAAAGGCAACATTCCGAACAGCGAGAGGATGACCCACGTAAGTCCTGTCAGAAGAATGGCCTCGCGTTGACCCATGTCTCTTGATTTTGGATGAAGACTGCGAAGTCCCAGGCCTACTCCTGCGGTAATCCCCATGCAGACAAGAAATTGAAATGTGCTGCCCTCGCGGTATAACATTCCTACAATGCATGGCACAGCCATTATGGCCGCTTCGATGATAAGCAGCCATCCGACTACACGCAGTAGCATCGGAATATTTATATATTGTCGTTTTTTATAGGTCCACACTTCGGTGAAGAGGTTATTGGTGAAAGTAGAGGAGAGCTTGGATAGACAGGGAGTAAATTGAGATATTGGTTCAGGAGAAGAGCTTTTCGACTTTAGAGAAAGTCCCGCTCAGGCAGAAGACAACCACATAGTCTCCGGGTAGGATTCGGGTCATACCTGAGATAAGTTCGCAATTGTCGCCTCTGACCAAGGCTGCCAAAGTCATTCCGAATGGAAGATGCAGATCCTTTACGGGTGCTTTAGTAATTTTCGAGCCTTGTTTAGCCTGAAGTTCCGCTACCTCGGCGTCCGCGAGGACAAGGAATTTCGCGCTGCTTTCATCCGCATCAAGGAGGAGTTTGAAAATGCGTGAGGAAGCGAGAAGTTTTTTATTGATGATAGTGCCTATGTTGAGGTTTTCCGCCTGTGAAAAGAATTGCAGGTTTTCGACATCGGCAATAGTCTTGGGCACTCCGAATTCCTTTGCCGTCAGGCATGAGAGGATGTTGCCCTCCGAAGAATCGGTCATGGCCAGGAATGCATCATATTGATAAATGTTGTTTTCTCTGAGAACTTCGATATCCCGACCGTCGCCGTGGACAACCTCGCAGTCAGGAAGATTGGTAGCCATCTCTTCGCAAAGGGCGCGATCCGATTCGATGATCCGCAGATCATATTTGTCGCCGTAAAGGGTTGCGAATCTCCGCGTAATGCGTGTGCCTCCCATCAGCATAGCCCTCTTTATCACTCTCTTTCGCTTCCCGCATATCTCCCTTACTTCATCAATAAATGGGGGAGTAGTGATGAAATAAACGATATCGTCGTGGCGCAATTCGTCGTTACCGGTAGGGATAATCGTCTCGTTGTTACGCTTGATAGCTGCTACGTGGAAATCGTGGGTAGTAACGGTTATATCGCGAAGTTTCTTATCAATCAGTTCGGATTTACTGTGAAGTTTGACTCCAATAAGTACCAACTGACCGTCGTGCAGTTCACCCCAATAGCGGGCCCAATTGTGAGACAGAGCAAGATGAATCTCCTGAGCCGCAAGATTCTCCGGGTAGATGAGATAGTCCGCTCCTATTTCCTTAAGAATCTTTCCGTTTTCAGGGCGAAGAAATTCAGAGTTATCAATTCTTGCGACAGTCTTTTTGGCGCCAAGTCTTTTAGCTATCGAGCATGATGTAATGTTGCGTGTCTCGAATGGTGTCACTGCGATATATAGATCGCAATCCTTTACCCCGATATCGCGCAAGGTCTGAAACGAGGATGTGCTCCCTGTCCAGGTCATCAGGTTATAATTCGAGTCCAGAGAGTCGAGTTTATTTTGCTCGCTGTCGATCAGGATGATATCCTGGTCTTCTCGTGAGAGCATTTTTGCCAGATGGCAGCCTACCTCTCCGGCTCCTGCAATGATTATCTTCAAACTTAAAAGTTCGGTTAAAGGTTTATGAGCTTATTGGAGTCTTTTGGGGAGTCAATAATTGACCGGGTTATCTCATGTTTTTGACCTCAAGGGCGATGGATTGGGCATCAATGCCTGCTAATTCCCTCAGTTCAGCGACACTCCCCTGTGCAATCCAGGCATCAGGAATGCCCAGAATTTTTAACTTGATCTGCTTGTCGGCTACATTATCAGCAATCCATTGGGCTACGGCCGAGCCGAACCCCCCTTGTCTGGCCCCGTCTTCAACAGTCACTATGCAGTTATAGCGTTCGGTTATCTCTTTGAGGAGCGTATCATCAAGGGGCTTGAGCCATATCATATCGTAGTGGTCAGCCTTGATACCGCCGTTTTTGAGAATTTCGATTGCTTTCATTGCCTCGTTGCCGATTTCTCCGATTGTCAATATCGCAGTTTGGGAGTCTGCTTGCTGCGATATGATTCTTCCTTTCCCGATTTCGAGAGCTTTTATTTCATCAATCTCATAGACCGGAGCAGGCATTTTGGGCGTTTTGCCACGTGGATATCTGATAGCGAGAGGTCCGTCATGACTTGAGGCGGTCAGCATAAGGCCTTGAAGAGAAGGAGAGTCCATCGGGGCGGCAACAGCCATTCCCGGGATGCAACGCAGATAGACAAGATCGAAGAGGCCATGATGGGTAACTCCATCCTCCCCGACAAGCCCTGCGCGATCGATACAGAATGTCACGGGAAGACCCTGAATAGAGACGTCATGAATTATGTTGTCGTAGGCCCTTTGAAGGAATGAAGAGTAGATAGCGACGAAAGGATGTTTGCCGGCAGCTGCGAGGCCGCCAGCAAAAGTGACTGCATGCCCTTCCGAGATGCCGACATCAAACGTCCGCTTCGGGAAGGCTTTCATCATCAGTCCGAGTGATGTACCGGAAGGCATTGCCGCGGTAATGCCGACAATGTCATCATTATCCCGCGCTAACATGACGAGAGTTTGTCCGAATACTTCCTGCCAGAGCATTGCGCAATCGGGTGATTTGCCGGGACGTTCTCCCGAGTGCGGATCAAACTTACCGGGGGCATGCCATGTTGTCGGATCTTCTTCTGCTTTAGCAAAGCCTTTACCTTTCACGGTGTGGACATGCAGTATTCTGGGTCCCTCCATATCCTTAATCTCATTCAGGACTTTGACCACAGCTTCCACGTCATTCCCGTCTATAGGTCCGAAGTATCTGATATTCAATCCTTCAAATATATTTTGCTGATTGTTGATCAGAGCTTTTACGGAATTGTTGAATCTCATGATGCGACCCTTGCCGTGATCTCCTATATACCCTCTGTTGCGGAAAGCATCGTAAATTTTCTTACGCAGGCGATTGTAGCCGACTGAAGTATGCAACCGGGATAGATATCTGTGCAATGCGCCTACATTATCGTCGATGCTCATCTCATTATCATTAAGGATGATCAGCAGGTCGTTGGGGTTGTTGGCTGCGTTGTTGAGTCCTTCAAAAGCTAATCCGCCTGAAATGGAAGCATCCCCGATGAGCGCTACGGTTTTTCTTTTCTCGGATCCGGGGGTCAACTTATCGGCTATTGCCATCCCCAAAGCTGCCGAAATAGAGTTGGAGGCGTGGCCTGCCACGAATGTGTCGTAAGGGGATTCCATTGGAGAGGGGAACCCGGAAATTCCGCCGAGTGTACGCTGAGTATTGAAATCCTTCAATCTGCCCGTCAGGAGTTTATGGGCGTATGCCTGATGCCCCACGTCGAATACAATGCGATCGACAGGGGTATTGAAAACGTAATGTAATGCCACGATGATCTCCACCGCCCCCATGCTTGAGGCGAAGTGGCCCGGGTTTCGGGAGAGTGATTTGATAAGATAGTCGCGCAGTTCCCGACAGACTACCGGCAGAGCTCCAACGGGGAGTCTGCGAAGATCCTCCGGAGAGTAGATACGTGAAAGAAGCGGAGGGACAGAGGAGTGCGTGCCTACTTCTTCTTTCGTGTCTGCGACAGTGGTTGAAGGTATCTCTTCCATAAGGGATAGATGATGATGAATCCGGAAAACGCGGCAACGAGCAAATTTTTCAAATTGATTCCGCCGCGGTCAAAAAGTAGAAAAACGAGTATAATCCATAAGAGGGCTAAGAAGATAACGCCGACTAATTTGGAAGTTTCTCCACTTTTTTTCGAATTATTTTGTTTCATTGACGCGAATTTAGTAATTTTTTCTGATATTTTCACTAACTTTGTAGTCTAAATTTAAATATGAACATTTTAGAATTGTCAAAATTATCTTATATGCTGTATCGCTTTAATGCGGCCGGGCCTCTTTTTGCGCTCCTTGTCGTTGCGACAACCCTTTTTTCTCTCTCTTCATGTGGTGGAAATTCTTCTGAGAGCGCTGTTGCAAATGTTGATTCTTCCCGGAACGGAATCTCGATGGATTCAGCTTTAAAGATTGCGGATGCCGATTCAGTGGCCAAAGCGGAAGAAAAGCCGGCTCCTTTGAAGATTAGGTCGAAAGCGGAGATTGATCAATATATTGCAAATTCCCCCAACAAAGCCCGCTATGAGGAGGGGATTATCCCGACAATTGCGGAGTATGTGCCGGAATATGCATCCAAGCTTCTTGATAACACTCATAATGGATTTCTCATCGTAGATAAAAACACGATGAAACTCTATCGCTATGACAAGTATGGTGTGCTTCAGGAAAGTGTAGGTATTGCCTGCTCAAAGTTCTATGGCACCAAACATAAGAAAGCAGATAACCGCACGCCGGAAGGTTACTTCACAATTAAGGGGATATTCAATTCTACGGATTGGCTTTATACTAACGATGCCGGTTATACTTCGCCGGCCAAAGGTCAGTTTGGTCCGCGGTTTATGCGTCTCGACACTCCGGTCTCTCAGCAGATCGGTATCCACGGCACGGCTGCACCCGGCAGTATCGGCGGCCGACGCTCTCACGGATGCATCCGAATGACCAATGAAAACATAATGCGAATCCATAAACTTTGTGAATCCGGAATGCCTGTCATAGTGTCGCCCGGTCCGAGGGATATGGCTGTCAACGAGAGGGAAGGTTATCATGTGCCGTCAGTCCCCGTGACTAAAGGGGGAGTGCCCTGCAAGGCAGGTTCAGTGTCAGCCTATGAATTAAGCAATCCTGCATCCAAGACTCCTGCCAAGACACAGGAAGTGGATGTCGAGGCCACTGAAGACAACGTTCCTGACGCTTCAGAACAACCCTTACAGCAGGAAAGTCCGGCTGCCACTGAGCAGCAAGCTGCTCCTTCCAAGGTCGAGACTCCGACTCCTCCCGCAAAGGAAGAGTCGGAAGTTCCCGCTCAGAAGTCGGAGACGATAACTGAATAAAAAATTCTTTACTTCACCAGATTCATGGCAGGCAACAAACAGACATACAGAGAGTCTTTCAATCCGGTAGTAGACTTCGGCAACCATGACCGAAATCGTAGGGCGACAGAATCAGGCGATGGTGATGAAATAGTACGCATTGAAGGCAAAAAACGTCAGGGTCCCAAAGGCAACCGAGTAAAACCTGGTAAAAAGCGCGGTGCAGAACCCGCTGACGCAAAGAAAGCAAAGATATCCAAAAATACAAGGAGCAACGGAAGTTCTACCATATCCTCGATTAAGGATCTTCTTAACGGTCAGACAATGCGTTGGCTTTCCGGGATAGTACTCGGATGCTTTGCATTCTACCTCCTTGTGTCGTTTATTTCCTATTTTACAAACTGTATCGAAGATCAGGCATCGATACTTAACTCGCCCGTTGGCTCTCTTCCTCCGGTAGGCAACAAAGGAGGGGAAGGAGGAGCCCGGCTCTCGGAATTTCTTATCAACGGATCTTTCGGGCTTGGATCATTTGTCATAATTCTTTGGCTCGGTGCTCTTGCATTGAAGCTATTGACCGGCTGGCCGCGATTCAAGACCGTGAATTTTACAATCAAATGTATTGTCGCTCTTATTACCGTATCTCTCATCATAGGGTTGCTGACTCTTGCTTCAGACACTCCCGTAAATTGGGGAGGCTATCATGGCCGATATGTCAATGAATATATTATCGGATTCTTCGGATGGATCGGCGCAGTCGTACTGTGTTTCCTTTTTGTGGCGGCTTTCTTCATAATCTGTCTTCGTGACTTTGTCAATTGGGTTTTACGCAAAAGGAAAGAAATAGCCGACCGTAGGAAAGAGGCTCAGCGAATCAAGCACGAGCAGGAAGAGCTTGAACGTGAATTGGCAGAGATGCGTATGCGCGAGGAAATTGATGCTATTCGCGCCGGAGAGGCGGCTGATCTCAGATCCCGCGAAGTCAAGGATGAAGACAATCCCATGACCTTTGCTGAAGACGAAGTTGATGTCGATCCTTCGCTTGCCGGCTATGATCTTGATGACGAGCCTATTGAAAAAGATCGGGAGCAGCTGGAATCAAGGGATGATGAATATCAGACTTCAGAAGAGAACGCAGATGAAGATAAAGAGGATTCAGCCGGATATTCAATAGAGGATTATTCCGATTCATCAGTTTCCGGAGATGATCAGCATTTAGGAGATGATAGAGCAGAATCCACTCATGACCTGCAATCGGATGAATCCGATTTAGAATCCGGAAATGCGGATTCTCAGGGCTTACAGACCGGTGTCCCGGTGTCGGAATCCTCCGGATCGGAAGAAAGCGATGAAACTCATGTCGCAGTCGATTCAGATCCCGATGATACTTCAGAAGTGAATGAAGACGCGGAAGACGAAAAAAATGACAAAATGGTAGTCAATGTGAATCATATCGCCAAGGCGGATGGTCCATCTCCTGAAACTGCCAATTCCGGTTCGCTTCGCGACAGATATAAATTCCCGTCATCAGAGATGTTGCGCGAATGCGAACATAAAGTTACCGTTGACATAGAGGAACAGCAGGCTAATAAAGAGAGAATCCGTGAGACTCTGCTTTATCATAAGATTCCCATTACAAATATTGAGGCGACCGTCGGTCCGACCGTCACTCTCTACGAGATTCGCCCCGAACAAGGAGTGAAGATTGCAAAGATTAAGAATCTGGCGGATGACATAGCGCTTAGTCTTGCCGCCACGGGCGTCAGAGTGATCGCCCCGATTCCGGGTAAAGGCACAGTCGGCATCGAGGTTGCCAACGCCGAACCTCAGACAGTGTCGATGCGTACCATAATAGAAAGTCGCAAGTATGCAGAGAGTCGTTATAGATTGCCGGTTGCGCTCGGCTCGACTATCGAAAATGATGTATATATAGCGGATCTAACCAAAATGCCTCACCTTCTCGTAGCCGGCGCTACGGGACAAGGTAAATCGGTCGGTCTGAACGCTATCATTGCTTCGTTGTTATATAAGAAGCGACCCGATGAACTCAAGTTTGTAATGATCGACCCCAAGGAAGTGGAATTTTCCCTCTATGCAAAGATCGAATCCCATTATCTGGCTAAACTTGAAGACTCGGACGCAATCGTGACAGACATGTCTAAAGTAGTGCCGACGCTTCAATCTCTATGTCTGGAGATGGACAATCGATATAAACTGCTCCGCACTGCCCAGGTGCGCAATATTGAGGAGTACAACGCCAAGATTGAGCGCAATCAGCTCAGTCCCTCCGAAGGCCATCGATTCCTGCCTTACATAGTCTTGATTGTAGATGAGTTTGCAGACCTGATAATGACGTCAGGGAAAGAAGTGGAGACTCCAATCGCGAGACTTGCTCAGAAGGCCCGTGCAATCGGAATCCATGTAATCATAGCAACGCAGCGGCCTTCCACCAATGTCATCACGGGGATAATCAAGGCAAACTTCCCGGTAAGAATAGCTTTCCGTGTGACATCCGGAGTCGACTCCAAAACGATTCTGGATACTACCGGAGCCCAGCAACTTATCGGTCGGGGTGACATGCTGATCAGCAATAATTCCGAGATGGTGCGTGTCCAATGTGCATTTATCGATACTCCGGAAGTAAAGCAAATTTGTGAGTATATCGAACGTCAGCCATTTAATTCCGGTGCTTACATTCTTCCCGATCCGATGGTTGGAGATGCCGGCGAAGGTGGAATGGGAGCGATTGGAGGTCCGGAAGTCCTTGACCCCCTCTTCCCGGAAGTCGCGGATATCGTTGTGACATCAGGAGTCGGTTCGACATCCGGAATCCAGCGTCGACTGTCGATCGGATATAACCGGGCGGGCAAAATAATGGATCAGCTTGAGCATTATGGAGTGGTCGGACCCTCAATGGGTGGGAAGCCCCGTCAGGTGCTGATGGACATGTATGGACTTCAGGAACTCCTGCGTACTCTCGGGCTCGCATAAATGTTAGCGCATCGACATTGCTGCCCGCTTAAAATATTTGAGAATATCGGAAAATGGAAATTTTGAATAGGAATATATCCGGTGCTTTGCACAATATTACTGTGAGATTCGTGTGCCTGCTCATATTCTTGGCAGGAATCGGAATGTCTCAGACAGCTTCAGCTGCTTCAGCTGATGATATTCTTCAGTCTTGCGTGAAGAAACTTTCCGGGGCAAAGAGTCTTAAGGCAACCTTTACGGCCACGTTTTCAGGACGTAGCGCTTCAGGCACTCTGCTGTCGAAAGGACAGAAATTCTCCCTAGTCATGTCCGGAATCGGGTCATGGTATGATGGAAAAAACCTATGGAGCTATAGCGCCGCCAATAATGAGACGACTCTCTGGACTCCTTCCAAGGCAGAGCTTGCCGAATCAAATCCTCTTCTTTATTTATCCTCAGCCTCTGATTATACAGTAAAAGCCGGCTCAGGATCAAAGAAAGGTGAAAGTATAATCGTGTTGACACCAAAGAAGAGAAACAGCGGAATCAAGTCAGTGACAGCCGTCATCAATACTTCGACAAATCTCCCGAAAAAGCTGACTATAGTCGCGGCAGGTCAGACCTCCGTGATCAGTTTCGGATCGATCACTCTAAATCCCTCGATTGCAGATTCGCAATTTGCATATCCCAAGAGCAAATATCCCAAAGTCAATGTGACGGATTTGAGATAGTATCTAATTGTCGGATTTGCGACAGTATGTAATTATTGTAAAGATTAACAAAATCACTTAAGTCTAAGAGCCAGTTTACTAAAGAATGTTAACGAGAAAATGTACAGATTTTGAGGCAGTTTCGATTTTTGAAGAAGGAG
>JAIDYR010000074.1 GCA_029057985.1 Muribaculaceae bacterium
CGCACAGGCACGCGACAGATCCAACCTGCCATCATCGACAGCAGTCCCGCTTTCGGTGTCATCGAATGTACCATCGTAGGCCTCTCCTTGCGGAACACGCGGATCAGTCCGAATAGACTCTTCAGATCCTTAAACGGCGAGATATGCCGTTCCATAGACACTGCTATAGTTCTGATACCTTCGGCTATTCCATACTTCTCTAATATCTTTCCAGGTGAAGAAACTGCGACAACTTCTGCTCCTAATTCATCGCTGAGTTCTCGGGGTAAATCGGAACAAAAAGCCTCCAACGAGTCCGGAATTGTTGTCGCACGAATAATTTTATAATTCATTATTTCGAATCTAATGAGGGAGTCCAAAGTTTACGCAATTGTTCTGAAAGATAGTTTTTTATTATCTCTACTATATTGCCAATTGACTGTGGGTTGCGGATCATGTCGTGTTTTTTAAAGTTAAAATAAACATAACAGAATGGTTTATTAGAGCCTATTACTGAAAATGAATCGTGATAAAGAGTTGAGAATGGTATATTATCATCATTGATAGATACCTTGATCTTTCTCGGATCAAGTTTACGAATTTTAGAAGTTACCTCAATTACGATTATGTCATCTGAATCCCAATTATAACGATCGGCCAGATATTTCTTGAATTTATCATTTTTAAGAAACTCTACAATATTAAATCGAGAACCATTGGAAATACTTCCAAGAATAGGAGCAAATATATTGAAGTATTCAAGTTTTGATTTCCACAACGGTTCGTGTGTAAATTTACGTGAAAACCAACCTTCTATGTATTTATCAGCAGGAGCTAACTTCATGAGAGCGACAAAATCGTCATCAGTCGGTCGAGTTAATTTATATTGAGAAATAGGTAAATTTTTTACCTCTGTAAATATTTTAGGATCGCAGATTTTCCTTAGAGCGTTGTCTCTATCGTTACTTGTAGTTGTCGGAATGTAGCAATGATAACATGCGCAGGATTTCATTGCTTCTACAAGATAATATTGTTCTAATAAAACTTTGTGATGCTTAATTACATATAAATATTGAAAATTCTTTACATTCAATACTGTTTCTATCTCATTCAAGGCCTTGGAACTATATACTACACTGTATCGATAGACTGTTTCCCCTGTGTTATTGATTAGATCTTCTTTAAGAATATTTATTGAACGTATGAGTCGATTTAGGTTTATGTTATAGTTACGGTATCCACCCGCCCAAACGTCTCTACATACATAATCTAGACCATCGGCATCAATTATATCTCCATGAATTAATTCAATCATGGTATTTTCAAAAGACCCATCAGGTAATAATTCTTTTTCACCGGTGGATGTCTTATTTTCTTCCAAGTATCTATACCCTGTAATCATACGCGACAATAGTACCCAGTCAACATCATCAAAGCGAGAACGGTATATCTTCACGGCTACCATAGCGCTTATCAACTCATGTTCGGCAGGTAGTTGTTTACTATTGTCAACATCTTCATTAAATTTATCATCATCCAATAGTTCCTTTAGTCTGTTGAGAGCATACTCACGCCCAAAGAATTCTTCAAAGGTATGCGAAAACGGACTATGTCCTACATCATGAAGTAGACAAGCTAATTTGTATGTTTTCTTTATTTGATCCCAATTAGAAGGCAGAATTTTATCTCTTATATTTTCGATCTTCTTTTCTTTGTATTTCCGTTCAATTTCATCGGCGATTCGAGATCCGATATAGTAAACGCCAAGGGAGTGAATGAATCTATCATGACGTGCACTGGGATATACAGAGCGACAAGAATTTTGTTCAATTCTTCTTAACCTCTGGAAGTGTGCAGTATCAATTACTTTTTCAAAGAAATCTTTATGTATTGAGATTGTACCGTGAACACTGTCTAATACTGTTTTCATATTTGTTGTGCACAATTATTAAAAATTTCTGAAAATTCCGGAGATTCGGTTGTGATAAGACGTATATATCTTATCCAATCATTAGAAGGCATAAATTGTATTTGTGTCTTATTAATTTTTGCTAATCCTCCCAATCCTCGTGCATAATTTTCTATGTCCAAGTAATCAAACTTACAATAAATATTATTCTCGTTAAGATGTCGTAGGAGTTTATTAAATTTGCTCAATTCCAAAATAAAGTCATTTTCATTATTAAGTTTGATTACTTCATTTAGAAATTGGAAATGTGTGATTCTGACCATTATATATTTTCAAAATATTCTTTCAAAACTGGGATTTTTGAATGTAGATAGAGAGAAATGCTGAAATGAATTATGGTGTTCCAGATTAGTTCTTAATTTTTGAATACCCCCACTCATAAACTTCATCAATTGTGGGAGTTTCAATGTTATGTTGCATTGCTAAAACCTTTATAAACTTTAATCCGAAAGGAAAATCTTCCGTAAAATATCTGCTTGAGAAATCAAAGATCCATCCTTTGTCAGTTTCAATCATTGGAGACTTTATAGTTTTGAAAGCCGTAATGGATCTAATCTTATCAGTAAGGGACTTAGCATCGGTAGATTCATAATACTCCAATAAAGACGGCACGGCACCTTTCAATTTCAAATGCCTTAGTAGAGTTTGAAATTCTTCGTCCATCTTTAGTATGGTCTCGGAAGAGTCTAAAGTCCAATCTGCGTAGAAGAGTGGCATCTTGGGAAATGGAGCTCCATTAGATTCTTTCCACATTGAATACATTCGTCCGGTATGAAGAATCGGATTACTATTTGTCAAAGATACTATTAAGAAATTATCCACAAACTTTATCGGGGTCAAGAATAAATCCGACAATGTATTTTTAATATCATCATGATTCTTGATATTCTCTAATGCTACTGTAAGAGAATCCTTATAGCCCAATAAGTAAGCAGACTTACCATATTCCTTTACTCGTGCTATAAATGGTACTCGTTGAAATCCAAATAGAGGCGTTCCAGGATAAAGAATCTTATGTGCGATAAAGAAGAATCCTGTACTTGACACTATTGAACCTACAATAGAGTCGGATCTTAGCCACGTTCTTATTTTCTTTAGATTTTCTTCTATAAGGAATCCTGGTACACATAAAAGTACAAGGTCTGCATTCAATATAGCTTTTTGAGGATCAGATGATATATGCGACAAATTACCACTATATTTCTTCCCTTTACAATCAATAACTTCAATCTCCTCAGACCATTCTTCAGGATGTCCCGAAAGAATACATACGTGGTGGCCTTGTGATAGAAATACTCCTGCGCATACAGTACCGAGGCTACCTCCTCCGCAAATACATATATTTAGTTTAGTCATTGCAGATTTCTTTGAGTGCCTGAATAAGTCGACTATTATCTTGATTATCCCTTATGGCAATTCTGATGTATTCGCCTTTTCCGGAAAACCCTTTTTTTGAAGTGCAATCCTTGATGAGAATATTGTATTTAGTCAGAAGTTTCAAGGATAAATCATGTGCAGAGATGCCTCTTATAACCTCACATAGAAAATAGTTTGCTTGAGATGGTATCACTCTGAGGAATTGGATAGTATTGAGCGCTGCTTCGAAAATGTCGCGTTCTTCTCTAAATTTTTGGCATGCCACGCGATAAGAGTTCTCATATTTGCTATATATCTGCATGTAGAATTCAGCAAAAGAATTTATATTCCATATCCCTACGTCTTTTCTCATTGCAGTTATCAATTCGGTATCTGCACATGCAAGAATACCCAGTCTTAGTCCCGGCACTCCATAACTTTTAGAAATGGATTTCATCACGCATACATTAGGATGCTTTATAAGGAATTCATTTCGTAGAAGAGTATCAACTATTGACGGATCAGAAAAATCAACGAAAGATTCGTCGATAATTAATCTTATCCCTTTTGATTCACTCCATTCGACCATCCTCTTCAGACTATCTCGATCGATAAGATTCCCGGAAGGATTATCCGGATTGACTATCAAAAGAGATTCTATATCATACTTATCATAGAATTTGATAAGGTCTTCAGCCGAATACCTGAAGTTGTCATTATCCGGATAGAATTTGATAATTCTTTGCTCTTCGTATCTATTTGGGTATTCCTCGAAAGTCGGATATGTTATTCCAATTTTACCATTAATCAGACTCATAAGACTTTTAATGAGTTCGGCGGCTCCATTTCCTACAACCACATAATCATGTTTAAGAGAAAAGTATTTGGCCGCCAATAAGGAATTTACTCCCATTCCCGAAGGATAATCCCTGAGAAGAGGTTCAAAGTTAGCTTTCATCTCCTCAATCATTCGATTGCCGGGAAAATAGGGATTGACAAGATAGCAGTAATCCAATAGTCCCGGATATCTCCAATAGCCTCCGAAAGACTGTTGTAAATTTTTTAACTGTAGTTCAGGTTTAGCAAATATAGTTTCGGCAATTCGAAGATCCTGAACATCATCGATCTCATACCAATGCAAGCCGGTAATTGGCAACCCTTTCAGGCCGGAATTATCTACCAAGGTAAGGACGCGAAGCACCTGCTCATAATATTCATTCTCTCCGAGAACTTTTATATAAGCGTCAAGGAAGGGTAGATAGTTATGGATTATAAATTCTTTTGAGAATTTATAGATATTTACTGTCTTATAGTAAAAATCAGTGTCAGAATATTTAAATGCTTTCTTCGGGATGAAATTGACAATGTTGTTATCCTCATCTATTCTTACCATTGTCCCATCCATCCATGTCTCATATTTAGATATCAAAGCACAATTCGAATACTCTGAATCAACGGCCGCCTGAAGAACTTCATCTTCAAAAATCAGATCTGATTCCAATAGAAGAGTGTCATCCTCAGCCATTTTATCCTTCGCAAGCCACAAAGAATATATATTGTTGGTCTTATCGTAAACGTTATTTTCTACAAATTCAATATTGGAGTCCGGATATTCCTTAAGAATATAATTCTTTAACTTTTTACCTTCATAACCGACGACAATGATCACCCGGGATAAATTCAATCTTGACAACTGATTAAGCATTCGATCAATCAATCGAGTGCCATTGACAGATACCATGCATTTGGTATTGTCGGCAGTAAATTCACCGAGACGACGTCCCATCCCGGCTGCTAAAATTATAGCTTGCATAAACTAAATTGTTTAATCTTCTTCCGGCAAGCGGATTTTAGAAACGTAATGATGCCATTTGTCGGAATTATCCGGAATTGTGTTCCAATTTCCATAGATAATGGTCAGGTAATCTCCCGCTTTGTTTGGAATTTTAACTTTTCCTATTTCGGGAAGCTCCATTTCCTTGAAGGGGAAGAAATAATCTAAAGGCATCATTTTATGACACGTGATTAATCCGCCCATAATGTGTTTAAATCCGGATTCTTTTCGATGAATACCGAAATGTTCGATCCATTTATTCCACGTGCGCGGGGATGCGAAGGAAAAGAGTGTACCCCATATCTGGCGTATTCTCCAGTTTAGGCGTCCTTCTTTAGATGTCATCATGATCCGCTTATATTTCTCGGAAGGCTCTTTAACTTGTTGCACTGACGTTGCAGTGTACATTAAAAAGAAAGACCACAATCGACGCACTTTGTTCATCAAAGGTTGTGCAGGTACATTATCTATTGGGAAAATATCGATAAATACTCCTGAACACTCTGATTCTTCTTCTACTAAAGGCACATATTCAGTCTCAGTATCGAAAATCTTAGCGAATCGAGCGTATGAGCCTCCTTCCGTCAGATACGACGACACTTTATACTTTGCCGGCAATTCCTTTACATACTTCGATAGAAATAACTCATAGTCCTCTCTTGGCATGTGGAGATCCAGATCGTCATCCCATGGAATCCAACCGTTGTGGCGCATAGCTCCGATTACATTTCCATAGGCAAGACACACTCTTAGTCCATGACGATTGCAAACCTCCTCAATATCACGATACATCTTGAAAAGATGACGTTGCAAGCGTAGCAATTCATCTTTTGAGAGTTCCGTGCCAAGACCGGAATTAGTCAGTTGCATGAGTATTTTCTTGGTAGCAAACATCTTTACTGAGTCTTATATAGTTCTATATATCGGTTTTGAAGTTTATGAGCAGATGTATTAGCATCATATCCAGCCTCTTTTATTTCTTCAAATCTATCTCGACGAATCTTTGAAGTAGATTCAATAATTGCTTTAGCCCATACTTTTGCTCCTGCTTCGAGAGGAAGATAAGTCACTAAATCCGTGACGCTACATTCTGTAGAAACAGATCCCTTGGTAGTGAAGCAAGGTAATCCGCTGACTTGTGCTTCTACTATAGAGAGAGGCAGACCCTCATATAAAGATGGCAGGATAAAAGCATCCATGGCCTGCTCGTAGTCATAGACATTTGGAATAACACCAACTAGCTTTAGATGACTCCTCACTCCCAATTCTTTTGCATAATCCTCTATCTCGGTTCTTAAATGTCCATCTCCAACCAGTAGCAAAAAAGTGTCGGGGTGAAGTTTTATTACTTCCTTAAGAACCTCTAAAGAGAATTTATGATTTTTTTCGGGATTGAATCTGGCTACCTGCCCAATTACAATTGTAGCTTGATTACATTGCAGTTCTTTCCTGATCTTGGCTCGGGTGACAGTATTATACTTAAACCAATCCGCGTTAATTACATTTTTTATAACTTCAACCTTACCTTTTCTGTAAAACTCTTTTCCATATAACCAATATGCCGCTTGCTCACCACAAGAAAAATATGTATTAGCAGTATATTTTAATAATGGAATCAGAGCCTCTCTTAAGCGACCTTTTATCCCCGGTTCAGATTTGGTATTATGAGAATGAGAAATCCTTATAGGAATCTCATTCATTTTTGCTATTGCCAATGGAATAACACTTTTTGAGGATGTATGAGAATGGACAATTTTATATTCAGGATGGCTCCTCAAAAAGGAATGAAGACCTTTCAAATACGGAAGAGGATTCCTAATAGTTAAAGCAGGTATATGATATATTATTCCACCTAAATCATTTATCTCATCCTCAAAGTCTGATTTGCCGAAGGATGTAAGTAAAAAATCAAATTGCACTAAATCCCGGTTGAGATTTCGGTAATAATTCATTAGTGCGTTTTCTGCACCCCCACGATTCATAGAATGCAGAATATGAAGAATGCGAATGGGTTGCATACCTTCATTAAAATTAAGCTTAGCTGGCGTCATCCCTGAATTTTCATTTTAGAACCGGATTTCACCATATGACGGATCCTTAGATACCACAATGCGCCGATCGGTATGGCCAATAAAGTCATCAATTTCCGAGGTGAGTCAAGAATGAACTTGGTATTCTTCTGGATTATAGAACTTGCAACGTAGTGAATTGCACACATAAACCGACGTCTTGCAGTTGCAGAATACTGCATGCCTATTTTGCGGAAGAAAGAAAATCCCTTTGGATTACGCCAATATTGCCGATACATATTATAGCTCGATCCGTCAAGTTGATAATCTACAGTGACAAGGGGTTCGTTGAGTACCAGTAATTTATATTCTTGGTCTATCAAAATATATTTGTAAGACAAACTTACATATCGCTCTCCCTCAAATAGAGGATATTCTGGATATCGGTTGATTATCTCCGTGCGATATACCATCTTTTTATCCCCTTTGCCTCCTTTGGCATAGAACCCCTGGACAGTAGTTTCCTTCATGTCGGATGGAAATTCCGTCCCGATAATTTTGCCATCCTCAGTCTGATCAAGCCCGATAATGCCTGCATATTTCTCTGAACCATGCTTCTTCCAGAAAGTGACTATCTTTTCTACCGCATCAATTGGCATGAAGTCATCTGAGTCTATACAAGTATTCAATTCAGTATGAATATTGCGATAAGCAGCATTATGAGCTCCGTGCATTCCTTGATTTTCCTGATACACATAACGTATAGGAATTTTATTCTCCATAATCCACCCTTCTACGAGTTTGCGAGTATGATCCGTAGACCCATCATCTATAACAAGCCATTCGAAATCCTTACATGTCTGATTGACCAGACTTTCATAGGTGCGGTCAATAGTGTGAGCCCTATTATAGGCAGGAGTAAATATAGTTAGTGTGTTCATGCCGTTGTCCATACGAAAGTATCCATAAACCAGGTAAATCCCACCTGAGCAAGCATAATTTGAGCCAATCTCTTCCCTTGTTGATCATCCCAAATGTTCAATTTTAATAATGGATAAGCTAAAACGATAGGGAGCATAAACCAGGATAGATATGCAATACGATTAGAAAAACTAGCTCTTATAATCATCACCCAGAATGCATTTGTCAAGGTGTAGGTATTTAGTAAAAAAAGATACTTATTATCAGTAATCTGACGTTTAATTACAATATAATATCCCAAAAGAATAGGCATAGCACTATATACTAAGAAGTCCCAACGGAAGCCACCTGCATTTTTATCTCCTACAGCGTTTGTTATTAGATAAGATTCTACTCTATCGTCAAAACCTAAACCAGCAAGAAAATTAGATATGGTATTTCCAATCGTAATACTAATAACGATAGATAATATCCAGAATATTAGTGATAACTTGAATTGTTGTCTAAACAATATTGCAACAAATGCCATCCCGATTGGAAGTATTGTTGATCTGTGAATAAAGAATGCTGTAATAAAAAATATTATAGCAATCACTCTCTTGATATTTCTATTAGTAAGAAATGCTAATCCCACTAATACGAGACTGCAAGCAACCCCATTCCTAAGGCCATTGGTTGCGTAGGAATAAAAAGATAATGAGCCCAAGAAAAATAGAAAAGTGGCTAATGGATTATTTCTGGTAAATTTAATAGAAGCCCATAAAGTCAGACCGAAATATACGCAAGAAACTATAGTGAAGAATAGTTCAACGCTAATTCGTTGAGCGCTATACATCATTGCGTAGTTCCATATTACTTCTCCCTTCTTTTCAGTAGAATCGAACATGTCTAACTCATAAAGATGAAAATTATGGGCATAAGTATAAGAATCTCCAAATACATGATAAAACTCTGAGGGTCGGTTGCCTAACCATATTGCTAAAATAGAGCAAATAAGAATAGGATATAATAGTTTGTTATGGCTATTTTGTATTCTTGTAAATGAATACTCGCGTACCTTTAAAGCCTCTCCAAAAGTCAGAAAGATTATTAAATATAGATACACAACCCCATATAATAATGGTGAAATCATAATTCGAATCTATTACGTAAGTTTGAAAAAAAATTTATACCAAACGCCCGGTGCAGAAGCCTGACAAAATATTGTCGCAATGGGTTAACATTCATCCATGTTTTGGAATACCAATGAATGGAATGTGTATCAGAAGTTATATTGACTTTCCCTGTAGCATCATCAAAAGGATTGAAGTAATCTGTTGGATATATTGATATGCCATTCACCTGTTGCATCCCTTTGCAAGCCATTAATCCAGCTTTTATCAATTCTCGAGTCGTAATGTTTACTACTGCATCCGTTACATTGAATTGGCCGTCGGGCTTGATAAAGTGAAGTTTAGAATAATATTCTAAAATACTGCGATATACATCCGATCCCGCTTCTGCTCCCATACCTAAGCCGGGATTGACAGCCCCGTACTCGCGTTCTTCGTCGGGGTTGATTTCGAAGCCTAAGAAAGATCCTTTCGAAACAATATCATCGAAGGATCGGATAACCTCTACATCAGTATCGAAATAGAGACCTCCGTGTTCAAATAGTATCTTGAATCGGGCATAGTCACTTACAAAAGCATACTTTTTCGTTTGATATGCTTCCGCTGTATATTGAATCTGATATACGTCAAAGTTATCTTCGTTCCATTCGATGATCTCGTAATCCGGTAGATATTTGCACCACGAAGCTATACACTTCCGCGCAGATTCCGGAAGAGGATTGTGTCCAAACCAACAATAATGTATTTTCTTTGGAATCATTCGATTATGCTCCTGTTATGTATTTACTCTTAGGGAGAAAAGACAGAAGATACGTCAAGGCATAGCCTGTCAGTAAAGTAAGAAAGGCTATGAGAAATGTGCGAGGAAAGATATGAATGGAAGAGCCTTCAAAGAGGCCCCAATATAGGTCGCGCGCAATGTAAATATGTGTCAAGTAAATGCAGAAAGAGTATTTGGCTATCCCTGTGAGTATTCTTTGCAGTTTTTCATTTAACTTAATATTCTGCATGATGGTATACAGGAACGCTACCATTACAGCGCTTCCGAGCTGGAGATTGTCTAAAAGCACAGCGACATCATGGCCTCGATAGCGTAGAAAGAAGACGCTGATCGGATATAGTATGAAAAGGGTTAATAAACTAATCCATTTCCGGTTCCAACCTATATTGATTGGATATTTCTTTAGGTAATAACCTAACAGCCAATATCCCAGAAAACCACCAAAATAGCAAAACATCCAATAATAATTTCCATTGACGGCGAAAATAGAAGCAAAATTGGGATAGAAATATAGAATCCAAGGCAATGTCATGTTGATACCCCAAATGAATAGAAAGAATTCGATCTGGTGTCGGGAGGCATTTTTAAGCCAAGGACTTATATAGGGCGCAAGCAGATATAATCCCACCATAGCGTATACAAACCAATATACTCCGATAGCCGGTTGTAAGGGAATATGGACAATCAGATCCACAGCTTTCGGCCATGAAAGACTTTCGGTATAAGTATGTAAGATTACTCCTAATATCGACCATATTACCAAAGGAGGGATGAGTTTCAGAAAGCGTCGTTTATAGAATTTGCAGAATCCTGTCTTTGTTGGTAATAGTACAGTCCCGGACAGAGCGAGGAAAAGTTCAGACGAGGGGCTGCCTAAGAATGATAATCCCGATATCCATATTCCCTCTTTGGAAGGATCGAGAGCAGGCATTGTAGAGTGAGTCAGCAGAACTAAAAAGCATGCCAATACTCTTAAATTATCAATATAGTCTAATCGAGGACGTAAGGAAGAAACGGGCGTATTCTTATTTAAGTAAGTCATAAATCTTATTAACTTCAGATTCGTTACTTAATGAATGGCTCTTACAATAATCTTCTATATTTTTGATTGAGGATGAAGTTGAGATAAGAGAAGCCATGGCTTCTGCGCATCCTGCATTATCTAAGGGTACTATAATTCCATCCTCTCCATCCTTTACTTGACTCAATGCGGTTGGATATGCCGTAACAATTACCGGCTTGCCAAGAATCTGGGCTTCCTGCACTGTAATGGATTTTCCTTCGTAGCGAGATGGTTGGACATAGATGTCGCAAGCTTTTATGTATGGATATGGATTCTCCTTCTTTCCCAACAGTATTACGTGATCTTCCATTTCGGCTTCTACAATCTTTTGACGGATCAAATCTTCACTTCCTCCAAACCCGATTATATACCATTTCAAATCCTTTACACCTGACTTTACAATACGCGCAGCAATATCGGGCACATTATCGTAATTTTTGGCTGTGCAGAAACGGCCTATAGAAAGCAAGTTGGGGTGACCAGTTAATTCTCCGGAAGCATCAAACTCCTCAGCACGAGTTTTAATAAATTTTGAAGAGAGAATATTTTGGATATCCACAACTTTATGCGCTAAAGTTGGGAAAGCTTTTTCAAATGATTTTCCTACTTCCGGAGAAATGGCTGCGATGTGGTCATAGGCGTTCCATACCGGCAATTCAAGCTCCGTATTAAAGTGTACTGTCGAATAATCGGTATGGATCCATGCAAGACGCTTTTTTGCACGAATTTTATCCCGTCCTATATTATGAGGAGTCAGAAAACTGATGCAAAGATCATATTCCATATCCGGATTTATTTTAGGTAATAGAGGAGTGACGGCATTACCAATATATTGCATTATTGAGCCGTCATCACCCGTAATTACAGTTCTTTTAATATATCGTTTGTGACGGGACTTCCCTAATATTCGAGCTGCGACTAATCCAAACCGTCCGTTTCGAAGAGCTTCGGTCATCGGCCTCTCGATCATCGAATATGATTTATTCTCCGGTAATAGATTGACCCATCTGGGGATATACTTCATCAATGGCCCTTGATGACTATATATGAATAGATCTACGTCTACTTTATCGGGATCCAACGCATTAAGCAGTCCGATAAGAGCCATTTCTGCTCCTCCGAGTTCCATGTAATGCATTGTGATGATTAAGCGATATTTCTTGTGATTAGTTTTTAACACGAATAATTGTAATTTTAACTATACATTTCTTCATTCGATAGTAAGACGAAGGAAATATCGATAGAAGCCTTATATCATATCCATAATCTGGGAGATGATATTAGAGCTATTAAATATTTTTTTCCTGTCTTGAATCTTTAATTTTTGGTCTCGAAACATGGATGGATTTAAAGAGAGCTTAATAATTTCATTCTTTAAATCTTCATAATTATCACAAAGCATGCCGTATTTCCCATTTCCTAATAGTTCATTTGGTCCGGCGCAATTCATACTTATAACAGGAAGATCACATAGTATGGCTTCAGCGCAGACTAAACTGAACCCTTCAGCTACAGAAGAGCAAACAAATAAGTCCATCTTCTTCAATATAGAATATGGATTATCTTTGTAACCTAATAGTGTTATTTTATCTTGTAAGTTTAATTCAAATATTTTATTTTCCAGGTGGTCTCTTTCTTCTCCTTCTCCAATAATAAATAATCTAATTTCTGGATTTGCATGTAATAATTCAGGCATTAAGGAAATTAGTTGGATATATCCTTTTTGAGGAGTTAATCGTCCAATAGATACAAGATTAAATGTATCCTTGGATACTTCGCAATCTGTTTCTTCTTCTGAAAGTCTTTTGATCCGTTTCTCATCTATAGGATTATATATTGTGGTAACATTTGTGAGACCATAATAATCTCGCATAATTTCTGAAACCGATTCGGACACTCCAATTACTTGATCAAAATTTTTGTAAGAACTGCATTCTTCTTTAAGAGAAGAGTAAATTCCTTTATTTAATGTCCATGGAAATGCTTTTAGATCTATGTGGACCCATGCAACTTTTCGTCTTTTTGATATTTTAGAAAAAATTCGAGTGCAATATCCTTCAACAAAAGCCACATAAGTATCACCTTCCACTCCGGATATTATCCATTTAGCTGCCAACCATGATGGTAGAACTTTGTATAATAATTTATACTTTATTCGTTGTAGAATTGAATTGGATGTAATTATAGATTTAATGGGAATTTCTAATTTATGAAATTCATCACGTTGCTTCCCAAAATCTGTTAATACTAATACTTTTGGAAGGATTCGCTTCCTGTCTATATTCCTTAAAATAGATAATAGTACTCTTTCAGCTCCTCCACCTTCGAATGATTCAATAAAGAAAACAACAATTTTACGTTTCATCAAAATCTGAAATATTCGGTAATGTCAAGCTTATTATTTTGATAGAAAAGAAGGGAGCAATAAAAATCTCTTTTTAAGATATGAATAATCGATCAGGACTCCTTTACCTATTAGTTTTGGAATCTTGCGATTGAGAATCTTTATTGTGGGCCAAAGTAAAATCAGCGTGCATAGAGTTTGGATAAATCCTATAGGAATATTGATCTCTCCAAATAAATGAAGCGCAATAATCATGAATATAGTTTGATAAATTTCGCTGACGCCAAGTACAATATAGGAATTGCGCCCGAAAAACCAGAAGGGATAAGCCAGCCTAAATCTATGAATCCATTTGAAGAAATATATTAGAACTACTATTAATCCGAAAGTTTCAATATATGTCAAAAGAGTATCATTTAAAAGTAGATTTTTTCGTAATGCCCATGCGCCGGCGAATAAAAGAGTTCCCGCATATAAGGGATAATAAGAACTGCGTTTGCCATTCTCAACTACTCCCAAAAGTTGCTTGCCGAATTCATGTCCCATAATGTAGTAAATCAGATACCTCAGAGCCCGACCAAGCATGAGTGGAGTATACAGATCCCACACATACTTCACTCCTATGTAAGTTAATATGATCGCCACGATAGTAATTAGCCAACGTCGCCTGAATATTTTGACAAGGAGATAAGTCATAACTTGTTGACAGAAAAGGGCGCAGATAAACCACAAAGGTGGATTGACTGTAAAGTTGTAATTCTGTCTGTGTAGCTCAAATACTTCCCAGATGCAGCCAAAATCAAACTGCTTTAAGGAGTGGTCTGCTAAATAATTTTGGCCGATTAAGTATATATAGTAGAGAAGATAGAAAAAGACAAAAGGAACTAATAATTGATTTGTCTTTTTCTGAATATATGTTTTTATTGGTACTATTTTGAAAAAGATGCCGGATGCAAAGAAGAAGAGAGGAATTCTGAATCCAAAATCGACAAACCATGGATGAGTGGTATGAAACCAAACGACCCACGTAATACTGAGCCCTTTTAAATAATCGATATAATCAATTCTCTTGCCAGCCATTATAATGCCTCTACAAGTTTATATAGTCCAAATCTGAGACAAATATGTACAATAAAATCCCCGAGTGATACCGGTTGATACGAAGAAAATGAATGTCTGATTAATTTCATTCTCAAATACTTTTTGGGTATCTGATAATTGCCCCTCTTTATGAACTTCATGGCATTTCCTCGATATTGCGGATAGACGAATTGATTTATGTATCTATGGTGCGATTCAGAAATACGTTCGTAGAGTTCTTGTTGCAGTTTCAGATAATTTTTGAAAATTATTTCATTAGGCTCGGTCGACATACTATTCTGCCTAATAAAATAATAATAAACGGGTCGCGACAGTACACAGATCTTATCAATATCTTTTAAATATTCAATATTAAATCGAGTATCTTCAGGAAGTTCCTTTTCAAATCTCAATGAATTATTACGTATCTTTCGAAGAGAGTAACATTTCCCGCAACACGAGTTGATTATTCCGTTCTTTAATTGTTTGAGGAAATGCAGATTATTCCATATATCGTTATACTTTTCTCCAACAATATTGCCCTCTAATAATTCTCTGTCGGATTCTTTACATCTATATAATTTTCCAATGACAAGAGTATCGTGAGTAGAATATCGTCTCAATGATTCTATTGCATCAGTAGAAAGTTCGTCATCGCTGTCCACGAATATGACATATTCAGAGTCAGAGTTAGTTTTGCATATTCCATAGTTACGAGTATCGCCCAGACCTCCATTAGATTTAGAATACAATTTGAATCGAGAATCGTTGATTTTATTAATATAATTCTTACAGATTTGTAACGAATTATCAGTGGATCCGTCATTGACCACGATAACTTCAATGTTAGTATAAGTTTGCAATCTTATCGATTCCAAACATGCCTCAACATATTCTACTACGTTATAAACAGGAATAACTATTGATATCAAAGGTGGATTCATGCGCAATTTTCAATATTTTGATGGCGAGTTGGTTATCTCAACTTATGTGCGATATTGTATAGATATAGTATTCTCCAACTTAAATATTGAGAACTCATGTAGACACACTTATAGAGTTTGCTGCATTGGTCATCGTTAAATATCATGGAGGCTGTCTCGGGGAAGGTCGATTTCCACAGCTTTAATCGGCCATGAGATATTAATGTATTCTTTGCTACAAACTTTTCAATCTTGTGTACACCACATGCGGTAAGGTCTTCATTTCTCTCTTTAAAAAAAGAATCTATTAACTTTAGATTCTGAATGCGTTGCAGATTCGATGATAAGCAAACGTTGGTAGTTAGACTTGCTTCATTTGTTTTGTCGTAATGATATAAAGCATCTGAACCAATATGGCAATTCTTTTTGCTATAAAAATATGCCTTTATTACAAATCCATAATCTTCAGCTAAGTTTATTCCTTTTTCAAATCTAAGATTATTCTCTTTTATCAGAGCGCGTCTGATTATTCGATTCCATAGACTTAAATGAAACCAATTGGAGTGATGTTTGAATTCTTCCCAATTTCTTAGATCCGGAGTTCTTATTAGGGTCGTAGAATCTTTTGATTCCAGACAATGATCTCCTACAGCCATATCGGCATTATTTGCAATAACAGCGAGATATAGATTTTCATAATATTTCTCATCCAACCAATCATCAGAATCACAGTACGTAATATATTCTCCTCTCGCCTTTTCAAGACCGGCTTGACGTGCCTGGCCAATCCCGCCGTTTTTACCGTCTTTTCTTGAAGAGCAGATTATCACTTGATTCTTCTTTTCGGGAAATTCTTCTAACGTCTCTTCTATAACTTTTCGAGAGGAGTCAAGCGATCCGTCATCAACAAAGATATATTCAATATCGGCTAATGTTTGAGCCAATAATGATCGAGTGGTTCGGCGTAAATATTTAGCCGAATTATAGAATGGTATAATTACGCTTAAAGGGATCATCCTTTGAGAAGATTCTTTTGCTGCGCTTAAGATTGATCAATATTATGCGCATTGTCGTATTAAAGGAATGAAAAAGTTTCTTGTCGATTGGATTTAGGGTAGAATAATCAATATGATCATCTATAATTTGATATAAAATAGATGATTCTAAATCCTTAGGCTGGGAATAATTATAGCCAAAGAAATCTAACCAGACTTCCATAGCTTTATCTGTCATTATTGGTAGATAACTTTCTTTGAGTTTTTCAGGTACTGAGTTGAAATAGTACTTATAAAAATGCCCTTCGTAGTCCCAAGAGGTTTGAAACTTGGCCATGCAACTTTCATCGTGTATATTATAATTATATACGTTCTTAGAAATCAATTTAATCTTATTTCTACAATTAAAGGCAATCCTAATGTTCATTAGCATATCTTCACCCTTAATTATTTCCCGTGGAAGATTAAATGATTTCTCATCAAATAGACTGCGTCGAAATAGTTTGCCAACCGGTCCGGGGGAAACAATCCCTAATAGGCACTTTATTTGGTACTGTGTTGGCTCTAAAATTTCATTATTTTTGAGATTGTTTTGAATCCCACCTATTACAATATCATATTGATTTGATCTCTCCGCCCATAAATTCTCCAGACTATCAACTGGAATTGTATCATCGCTATCAACAAATATTACATATTCTCCCAGAGCTGCCTGTACTCCTTTTTTGCGTGCTTCTGTGACTCCTTGATTTTCTTGAGAAATTACTTTTAGTCGAGAGTCTATTTCAGAATACTTGCGACAAATGGATAAAGAATTGTCTTTACTTCCATCATTAACGAGAATCAATTCAAAATCCGAAAAGGTCTGATTTAAAATCGACTCTATACAATTACTTAAAAACCTTTCTGTATTATATACGGGAACTATGATTGATAGCGTAGGCATCGGGAGATAAAACTTGTCGACTCCAATACTAAAAATAAATTGTTATTTCTTGAATAGGTGACGCATTCTGGCGCGAAAGGACATGATGAGTCTATCGATGAGTGGCAATTTAATTTTCAGAGAATATTCTGAGTCACGTAGTATTTTTGCGAATCTATAATCCGGATCATCATCGCAGGGGGTAGTGTTCAGAAGTTCAAATAGTAAAGGATGCTCTTTATTCAGAAATTGCTCGTGCTCTTTGATCATATTCATCGCTTCCTGGGATTTAATATTGTAAGCGCACATATAAAAGGCAATATGGCGCGACGTAATTAAATTTTGCAAAATTGTTTTACTCAGCGGGTCTTGAATAGTTCCATATACGCTGCAAATATCCCGCATGATCTTTAACAAGGTTGCAATTGCTTTTGGAGTGCTGAATTGTGCCATAGTTTGCCCTGCGCGTCCAACTAAGTATTTATATAGAGTTATATCTTTAAAAATAAGTGAGCGACACCTGGCTAATGGAATAATTGACCATTGAGTATCAGTATAACTGATCCCCTCACTTTGAATATAGTTCAGTTGAGAGAATATATCACGTTTGTACGTGATATGGTGCATAGGAATATAGGTACGTTGTAATAATTTAACTAACTCCTTTCCTATGTATGTTCTATCAACTTTAATATTCCATCTATTAAATCCAGGCTCGTCCGTTACATCTCCCATTTCATCGACTATAAGGAATTTTGTGAGAATAACGTCTGAGTTCATTCCTCGTAGCGCCCTTACAAATTCAGAGAATGCAGCGGTGTCGAAAGAGTCATCCGCGTCAAGAATTCTAACATAGCGACCTGAGCAGAGTGGGAGAGCCGCGTTTATGCAACTGCCGTAGTTGCCGTTTTCTTTATCGATTACTCTAATTGAATAGGGATAACGTTCGGCATATTCGTGTGCGATGGCAGAGGAATTGTCTTTAGATCCGTCACTTACCACTAGGACTTCCACTTCATCAAATTCCGGGATAATAAGAGAATCAAGGCATTTGCCTATATAATTCTCCATATTATATGTAGGGATGATTATACTTATCTGCTTTTCCATGCTTCAAATGCTTTAGCAATTACGGGAGCCATATCGTAGTATTTGTATTCCGCCAAGCGTCCCCCGAAGATGACATCGTCTTCTTTAGCCGCGAGTTGGCGATATTCTTCAGCGAGGTTGTTATTTCTCTCATCGTTGACGGGATAATATGGTTCCATTCCCGGTTGGAATTCCGTAGAGTATTCGCGAGAGATGACTGTCTTTGGATTTTGATATACGCTGTCGCCAAAAGACTCAAAGTGTTTATGTTCAATAATTCTGGTCCAAGGAGTAGAAGGACCAGTGTAGTTTACTACTGCATTCCCTTGATAGTTAGGAGAGTCTATGCACACAGTCTCAAATCTGACGGTACGCCAATCGAGTCTTCCGAGTTTAAAATCGAAAAACTCATCTATTGGTCCGGTGAAGACTAACTTATTCGCTATCTCTTTCCAGTTCTCTTTGATATCCTTAAAATCAACTCCTAATTTTATTACACTCCCTTTAAGCAAGCCCTCAATAAGAATATTATAACCTCCGATAGGTATGCCTTGGTATGTGTCATTGAAGTAATTATTGTCGAAAGTCAATCTGACCGGGAGCCGGCGAATGATAAATGCGGGTAATTCAGTGCAGGGACGCCCCCATTGTTTTTCGGTATAATGCTTAATTAGGTTTTCATAGATATCTTTGCCGATTAAGCAAAGAGCCTGCTCTTCGAGATTTCGAGGTTCTGCGATACCATCGGCCTTAATCTTATCAATAGCTTCCTTACGTTGCTCCTCTAATTTCGCCATTGCCTCCATTGGAGTTTTCACTCCCCACATCTGATAGAATGTATTCATATTGAAGGGGAGGTTATAAAGTTTACCATCAGGAGCGGAAGCAACCGGACAATTGGTATATCGATTGAAAGGTACTATATCATTTACAAAATCCCAAATTTGTTTATTCGAAGTATGGAATATATGAGCGCCATATTTATGGACGTTAATTCCATCAATCTTTTCGCAATATACGTTTCCTCCGATATGTGGACGTTTATCGATTACAAGACAGTTCTTACCTGCTTGGGTTGCGAGAAATGCAAATGTAGCTCCGAATAATCCAGCTCCGACTATGAGATAATCGTATTTCATGTAAGGTTAATTGTGTTTTTGATGTAAGATCAAACTTCAACCCGATTAATTACAGATAAATCCTTTTTTGAGTTTGAAGATATTCACTTGTCGTATTTTAAAGAGATTTCGTGCCAACGGAAATTGAGATAATAAAACAACTCCAATTATACAGAATGTAAAGTTGAATATTATGCGTTCAAATATTGTATTAAATCCTAATAAGGAGCCAAGATAGGGTAAATTTAGTTCGATAAGATGAAAACACATTATCAGTAGAGATACTTCTCCCAACCACACAAATATATTTCTGATCCAATCCATATGGTTAATTGGCAACTTCCTTAAGTTGCTGATAGCGCAATAAATCAATATTGTGGCACTAATACCTCCTAATACGGTCAAGGGATAAATAGGATAGTAGCATCGAACAACGCTCAAGTGATGTTCCGGAAAATAATTTGCCGCTACCCAAATTGCAACAAGTATTATTGCCGACCACAAATTAATTCGGTCGAACATTCCCATTCTTCTAATTGCATATCCAGCATAATAAAATATGACTGCCGATAGTCCCGGAAGAATGGCAAAAGGAAGATTTATATATATTGTATCTATTAAACTCGCAATAATGCTTACAGTTAAAGATAACAATCCAAGTTTGATAAGATTATCACTGTAGATCTGTAAAATTAAGAATGTCTGCTTACACACAAACAGAGCAAGTAAGAACCAGATAGCGCCTATATAAGGTATATCCGCAAATAATGCCGAAGTATGTGCTCCGGATCCATTTCCCCATAATGTGCCAATCAACCAATGCATAGTATCGTGAGGCCATATTGCCGATGCTAGAAGATCAAGTAGATAGATAAGTAATCCAGTAATTATATAGGGAATAATTAATCTTTTGAAATCTTTATGAATCGATTGCTTTAGAGAAGTTTGTTTATAAAGGAACCCTGCAATTACGAAGAATAAAGGCATATGGAACGAGAATATAAATTTTACACCGTAAGGAGAAAGGTGACCTACTATTACAGCAATGATACCTATACCTTTTACAATATCAAGATTGATATCCCTTCTATTATAATATGAATTTATGCGGGTGGAGTACTCGCTTATATTGTTATCCATACGCACTCTTGTCAACTGACATCTTATTTCAGCACCGATTGTAATGCCGGGAGGCGACTTATAATTAAGTTTATTAAAGAGGTAAGAGTCTTATCGCTGAAAATTCTTGCAATTGCATAATATGTCACAATTCCAGTTGGAATGCCAACTGCTAATTTTACCAAATTATTAGAAAATGGAAGTGTCACTACCCATACTCCTAATGCCATAACCACTGAATAACCGAAAAAGGGTAAAATCTCTTTAATCTGCTTCCAGAATCCATAATTGAGAATTTTTCCTGTATAATAGCAATTAAAGGAAAATGCAATAAATGAATAAAGCGCGACGCTGCCGCAAATACCCTTTATCCCCAAGGGAATAGATGCGAAAAGTAGAGCAAACGCGATCGGCTTCTTGATAAATTCAAGTTTGAGAACCAAATCACTCCGCCCTTTTACATATAGTAAATTTAGGTTTATATGAGTTAAAGGGCTCCATAAGCCGGTAAAACAAAGAATTGGCAATAAATAGGCAGCTGGTAACCATTTTTCTCCTACTAACGTTACGATAAAAGGTACGGCAAGTACAGCTAACCCGAACATGATTGGATATAAAATAAACAATGGGACCCTGAGTAGGGAAGAATACGTTGAAATTAGTTTTTCATGATCATCCTGATATTTTACCAAAATGGGATAATTAACCTTAATTATAATAGATGTTATTATCCCGGGAGGAATTGAACTGAATCCTTGTGCTCGATTATAGTAGCCCAGCTCTGATGCATTAAAAGCTTTACCAATAACAAAGGAATTGATATTTTCGTAGATAGTATTTATTAAAGATGACCCCAGCAACTTACTTCCGAATGAAAAGAGGTTTTTAAATGATTTAGTTGAAAATGAAAATGATGGAATCCAACGACATAAAGCAAATAATGTAATAGCATTTATAGAGGCAGCTACTATTCCTTGATATACAAGAGCCCATACTCCCCACCCAAGATATGCAAGAGTTATTCCAGTTATGCCTGATATGATTAGGGATATAATAGAAACTTTAGATAAAGCTTCAAAATTCAGTCTAATTGAAAGAATTGTAGATTGTACGCTTGCTAAAGAACTGATGATCAAATTGAGGGAGTAAACTCTTGTGATGGCAGTCAATTTAGGTTGAGAATAGAAATGTGCTATGTAGGGGGCACAGATGAATAATATCAGATACATTGTGAGTGCCACCCCCACGTTAAACGTAAATACTGTATTATAGTCTTCCGGACTTTTATCTTTTTGCTGAATAAGGGCTTGGGAGAACCCCGAATTTATAAAGAGAGCGGAGATCCCTAAAAAAATCGAGAGCATGCCAACCAAACCATAATCTTGAGGCAATAGCAATCTAGCAAGGACAATTCCTATAATAAATTGCACAATTTGAGTGACGAATTGTTCCAAAGAACTCCAGGCCACTCCCTTAAAAGCTTTATTTTTTATCTCACCATCCATCGTAAGTGACTATAAAAGAATATCTTTTTTAATTTTTAGCCGGTCGGGGTGAGAGGAATCTCAAAATTTTAGTTTTCCAGTATGTTTGATTCCGGAGTTCTTTAATGACACTGGGATATGGCCTGTCGAGATCAATTATTATGGTGCCATGTTGGGATGGGGCTTTTGCAGGAATCATATAATCTCCATATTGTGTGGTAAGCACCTTATCATATTCTTTTGGTACGGGTATTTCCATATCCTCAAAAGGCACATTAAGAGTTTCACTATACCATGTAATATCTCGCATGTACTTATGGTAGTTTTTAGATGTCCAAAGTACATCTCCTATAAGATGTGAGGATGGATTATGGTATTTTGTGATCAGTTCTTCCATCTTCAGATATTCGTTATAGAATCCTTTCTTAATAAAATAAAGAGATTCATTAATTTTATTAAGATAACCTTTCACAGAACCCGGTAATTCATAGTTGCGACGATGTAATCGATTTCTGATCTTTTCTATTTTTTCAAATATTAAAGTGCGCTCTTCTTCGGAAGCTGGAAGAAAATCAAAAACAAATATGTCAATAAATACCCCTTGATTAAAAGGTTGATCTACGTCTCCCGGTAAAATTGCTGTCGTATCTGATCGCCGTAATTGGGCGTGCCCACGGAAATATCCCGGATCTGTGGAAGGCGCTTGGAAGAAATAAGGAAATTGAAATTCTTCAGCTGCGACTTTTAGAAGTTTTTCGTAATCCCCACGTAACATCATCATATCAATATCATCATCCCATGGAATGAATCCTTTATCGCGGATTGCACCCAGGAGAGTGCCTCCTTCTGCCCAAATCTTAAGATTGTATTTTGTGCATACCTTCAAAAGTTTTCTTAGCATTTCCATTTGGATCTGCCATAATTTTTTAGACTCAGAGGTGATCGTGTATCCGTTTCTAATTTCTTCTTTAAGATTCATGCTCTAATGCCGGTTAAGTTGCTTGCGGATAACAATATTCTGACCATCAAGACATTCTTCTTTGTCGTCAATGAGATTCACAATGACATTGGCAACTTCATTGGGTTGCATAATTGTGTCAGGATTTTCATTAGGAGCTAGTCTCTTACGCAGTTTTGTCGCGCAACGTCCGGGAGATACGCAGTATATTTTAATGCCATATTCCGCTAATTCTTCTGTCAAAGTTTGCGACATAGAGATCACTGCCGCTTTGGAAGAAGAATAACTGAGCCATCCGGGACGAGGAGTCATTCCTGCTGTTGAGGCCACATTTAAAATCTTCCCCCCAGTTCTTTTCATATATCTTGTACATTCCTTGATAAGCATAAATGGAGCAAAAACATTGATACGATAGGTCGTTTCCATACTTTCAAGAGATGTTTGCAATAAATGCTGAGGATCAGTGTATCCGGCTATATTTAAAAGACAATCGATGCTGCCGTATTTTTCATATACGGATTCGATAGCGGCCGGTATTTTTTCGGGATAGGTCAAATCAATATCTATAATCATGACATCACGACCCCATATTCGAATTACTGCTGCTACTTCTTGAAGCGCTTTAAGATTACGTCCCAAAAGAACAAAATTATGGAACTTTGATTTCTGTGCTAGCGCTTCAGTAACTGCTCGTCCAATTCCAGAACCAGCACCTGTAATAACGCAGGTAAACATTCTTACTTACGATTTATTATATGATTTTTATATATGATTTCTCCCAATTCCAGATCTAAAGGCTCTGTGATCTTGATATTAATAGATGTTCCCTTTTGTATGCTGATTTCTTCTTGGCTAATGTCAAATAGCAAACTTGCATCTTCAGTATAGGTCAAATTCTCCTTTATAGCCTTTTCGTGAGCATCCAAAAGGGCCCTTTTGTTAAATTTTTGAGGCAATTGAACGTTTATCAACTCACTTCTGTTTAGAATGCCTTGGACTTTTGAAGTTCCGGTGAGAACTGTAAAGGGTATGTCATATCCTAAAGTCACATTTGCATTGGGGTTAGATATAAGTGCCTCAAAATCTGAGCGTCTTACGAAAGGACGGGCAGCTTCATGAAGGATTATCGAATCTTCCTTGGCTGCCTTAAGACCATTATATACGGATTGTTGACGAGTTTGACCTCCTTCAATAAATATTACTGGCTTTAGAATGGAATATTCATGAATCATTTCTTTGAGAGGCTCAATAAATGATTCTTCACATACAATTATTATTTCACTAATTGTTTCTATTTTATCCATTCTTTCAATAGAATGGATAATCATTGGCTTTCCACCTAACAATAAATATTGTTTAGGTACAGCTTCTTGCATCCGATTGCCACGGCCACCGGATAATATTATAGCTGAATAATTCATAAATAATGACAGTTAATAATTCTTCGCTGATATGAGATTCGCCTCTTGGCATGTATAAGCGTGTGAAAAGGACGTGAGGCCTTGGAGGGGGCGCCGGGCAACGTCCTCTCGTCAGAGATTCTAACTTTTAGGATTGGGTAGGGCATTTATCGAACCCTTGGTCTCCGTGAGCAAGGCAATCAGCGTTGCGCTGAGTAGGGCGGAGCTGATACTTCGGTGGTTAGCGGAGGGTGATTTTTAGAGTGGGGAGGGAGGCGGATTGGGCGGCGGCGAGGCCGGCGGGGGAGTCTTCGAAGACGAGGACTTCGCGTGAGGCGGAGTCGGGGGTGATGCCGAAGTGGGAGAGGATCTTTTGGTAAATCTCGGGGTGGGGTTTGGGATGGTCGGCGTCTTCGCCTGCGAGGATGATGTCGAAGTCGGCGGTGGCGCCGATGTGGGCTAACGCTGAGAGGAGGTTGCGGCGGCGCGCGGTGGAGGCGATGGCGGTCAGGCCTCCGTGGGCATGGTGATGGCGGATGAGGTCGAGGAGGGGCTGATTGACCCGGAGCCGGTCAAAGTATTTGGGGTAGGCTTCGGATTTGGCGTTTCTGATGGCTGCGCGTTGGCGGGGATCAGTGATCCGGAGGCACGTCATGAAGTCGTCGAAGCGGAGGCCGAAGTAGTTTTGATAGTCGGCTTCGGATAGGGTTATGCCGTAGGGGGCCAGTGCGTCGCGGTAGGCGAGGTAGTTGGCTTGAAAGGTATCGGCTAAGGTGCCGTCGAAGTCGCTGATCAGCAGATTTATCATAGATAAATGGGTAAGGCGGAGCGGAGCTCCGCGGGGTAAGGCAATCAGCGCTTTGGCGCTGATTGTGGGGTAAGGACAAAAGCACGTGGCGCTTTTGTCGGGGTAAGGCGATAATCGCACTGCGATTATCGCGGGTAATGGCGCTTTGCGCCGGGGTAGGGCAATCAGCGGGAGTGTGGTTGCCTTACTTGCTCAGCTTGCTGAGCCTGATTGATTGGATTGGCTCTTAACTTTCTTTATGCTTGATACAAGAATGCGTAGAAGCCGTTGGAGATCTGACAAGAGTGAATCATATTCGGCTTGGGTCAGATAGCCTGTCGCGTGTAGAAGCTTTATCCAATATATTATTTCTTTGGCTTCTTTGAGAGATATGTGGAGCTTTGCGATAAAGTCTGCTTGGCTTTGTGCTCCTTTTGCTTCTGCGATATTTGCACCAATGGATGTGCCGGATCTTAGCACTTGCTTTGCAAGTACATACTCGTTTTTTTGAGAATTGAGGTGTTGAGTAAGTTTTACTATTCTTACTGCCAATTCAAACGATTTATCTTCTAATATCGAAGAAGCCATAACTCTTTGTTTGGGTAAGGCGGAGCGGAGCTCCGCGGGGTAAGGACAAAAGCACGTTGCGCTTTAGTCGGGGTAAGGCGTTAATTGCAGTGCGATTATCGCGGGTAATGGTGCTTTGCGCCGTGGTCAGGCAATCCGCAGGAGCACGGTTGCCTTACTTGCTCGGCTTGCTGAGACTTACCCGGCGCGTAGCACCCTTACTCTGCATTAATCGCATAGCGATTAATGCCTTACCCTGCAATCCGCGGGAGCGCGGATTGCCTTATCTCTTCAGAGAATCAATTAAATTTCGAAAGCGAAATTTAATTGATTCTCTGAAGTAGGTCGGGGTGGATGAAGGGGAGGAGGATGGCGCAGAGGCCTTCGATGCGGACTACTACGTGGCGGTTTTTCTTGACGCGCTGGACGTAGCCTTCCTGGCCTTGGAAGGGGCCTCCGGTCACGCGGACTTTCATGCCTTTCTCGTAGTCGGTCTTGGCATAGACTTCGCAACGGGTGGCATCGTTGGCTGTAAGTAGCCGGACGAGGTTGATGTCGCGTGGGGAGATTTCGGCGGGTTCGTTCTGACCGTGGTAGCGGTAGATCCAGAAGGGGGTGAGGGAGTCGAGGTTGTCGCGCGAACGGCGTTCGAGGTCGAGTATCTTCCGGCGATCTGCCATTACGAATACTATCCCCGGAATTATAGGCCGGATCTGACGTCGTCCGTTGATGGCCGTCCGCATCTCTTTGGGGAAGAATGTCGTATCGACTTCGCCTTGAAGTTGAAATTCAAGTTGAAATTCCCGACGTGTCTTTAACGCGTACCAGGGCATAATTGGGGGATCTTGGGTGGCACTGTGGGGCATATGCAGAATCTTCCCGCTCATCGCTGTGGATGGCGGGGGGAGGCGTGGCGGTCCGGATGACGTCGTCGTATATCGTGGCGTTTCGGATCTGCTACATTCTACCTGTCCAGGTGCTCCTGTAGTGCCGTTGGAAAAGCCGGCGGGGGCTTTTCGAGTGCAAAGTTAGTGATTTTTTTTGAGATAGCAAAATTCTCTTATGCGGGCCGCTATCTGCGCGGGGGTAAGGCCGGAGTCTTTCAGCTCGGCGGGATCTACGGGCGGGAGGAATGTGATGCGGTAGTGTTTGCGGCGTGCGCGCACGAGTTCGGAGGGGAGCAGCACTTGCTCAAGATTGAATGGGATATGCAGGCGTTTGCGCCAGAGCGCTGTCTTGTAGAAGCGGGGGGAATTAAGGGCTTCGAAGTGGATGGGGATGATGCGTCGTGAGTGGCGGAGGGCCAGGGAGACGAAGCTTTTCTGCCATTCGAGGTCGAGGATCCGGCCATCGGGATGGAGACGGGAGACAAGTCCGGCTGGGAACATTACGAGTTGCTTGCCGTTGCTGAGCGCTTGCTGCAGGAGTCTGGAGGCTTCGCGCCCCTGGGATCCGAATTTATTGACGGGAAGGAAGACATCGCGGAGAGGCTCGACGTTTAGCAGGAGATCGTTGACAAGGACGCGGATGTTGTCGTCGCCGTAGTGGGCTCCGAGGATGCTGACGAGGGTTATGCCGTCAAGTCCTCCGAGGGGATGATTGGAGGCAAAGATGAGGGGTTGGTCAACGGGTATTTTGTCGAGTCCTTGGACTTCGACGGATATTTCGAGATAGGCGAGTATCCGGGAGGAGAATTCGGATCCTTTTGCGGGATGGGCTGCTGCGAGCATGGCGTTGAGGTCATCCTGGCGGATGATTCGCTCAAGGCTGCGTAGCAGGAAGCCCGGTATGAACCGGGCTTCCTTGCCGAGACGGGCGCGGATTATGGATGAAAGGGAGATTTGCATGGAGGTTAGGGCCATCGGCACTTGGCTGAGTGCGGACGGGGGAGTAGTTTAGCCGTTGACGGAGTCTTCTTCTTCCCAGAATTCGTCGTTCCATTCTTCATCGGTCGTAGGCATCCATTCTTGGGGGTCTTCATCTTCCTGGGCGAAGATGAAGGCGTCTTCTTCTTCGACACGATGTTTACGGTCGAGTGGACGATGGGTAATGGTTGATTTGACGAGGTTGTCTTCAGAGTTGATCTCGCGCCAGAGGATGTCTTTGAGTTCTGTCAGTCCTTGTCCGGTGACGGCGGATATGAAGAGGGTCGGCAAGTCGTCGGGCAGTTCTTTGGAGAGTTCTTCGCGCAGTTCGTCGTCGAGCATGTCGGATTTGGTAATGGCGAGGACGCGGCTCTTGTCGGCGAGTTCGGGATTGAACTGGCGCACTTCGTTGAGCAGGACTTCATAGTCGCGTCGGATGTCGTCGCTGTCAGCCGGGACCATGAAGAGCAGCACGGCGTTGCGCTCTATATGGCGCAGAAAGCGCAGCCCGAGTCCTTTTCCTTCTGAGGCTCCTTCGATGATGCCGGGGATGTCGGCCATCACGAAGGATTTGCCGTCGCGGTAGCTGACGATTCCGAGCTGGGGCTCCATTGTAGTGAAGGGGTAGTCGGCAATCTTGGGCTTGGCAGCGGAGACGGCTGAGAGGAGGGTGGATTTCCCGGCGTTGGGGAATCCTACGAGTCCGACGTCGCCGAGGAGTTTAAGCTCGAGCACTACGGATTTCTCTATGGCGGGCTGCCCGGGCTGAGCGTAGCGCGGAGCGCGGTTGGTAGATGTAGCGAAGTGCCAGTTGCCGAGGCCTCCCTTGCCGCCGCGCAGGAGTTTGATCTCTTCGTCATGATCGGTCACTTCGCAGAGAAATTCGCCTGTCTCGGCATCGAAGACGGTGGTGCCGACAGGGACTTCGATGATGCGGTCCTCGCCGTCTTTTCCGAATGAGCGTCCTGCGCCGCCGGATTCTCCGTCGGTAGCGAAGATATGGCGCTGATAGCGGAGCGGAAGGAGGGTCCACATGTTGCGGTTGCCTTTGAGTATGATGTGTCCGCCGCGTCCGCCGTCGCCTCCGTCGGGTCCGCCTTTGGGGACGTATTTGGCGCGATGGAAGTGGCGGCTGCCGGCGCCGCCTTTACCGGAGCGGCAGAGGATTTTTACGTAGTCTATGAAATTTGAGTCTGCCATTGTTTTATGCTTGGTTCTTGGCGCTTTGCGCCTGGTTGTGGGGTTATGATCCTCTCTTTGGGTTTTACGGCGCAAGCGCCGTTGCCCGGGACGGATAACCTTTAACTTTTTTACTATTTGCCTTTATTAATTCTTAACCTTTAACTTTTGGGGCAGATGGGTGATATCGCCCTTGAGATATCTTTTTATCGCCCTTGAGATATCTTTTTATCACCATTTTATCACCCTTGGGGTTAACTTTCGGGGCTGATTGAGTTAAATCGCTCTTGGGTTATCTTTTGGGGCGCGACATGAGCTCGTTGGCGTAGCGGTAGTCGTCGGGACTGCCGATGTCGATCCAGCTGCCTTCGATAGGATAGAATTCGACTCGGTCGCCTCGGGCTATGAGACGCTCTATGAGGTCGGGAGCATCAAGATATTCCGCATGGGGAATCATGTCGAGTACCTCCCGGCGCATTATATAAACGCCGGCGTTGGCGAAATAGTTGTAGGTGGGCTTTTCGGTAAGGCCGGTGACTCGTGAGCCTTCAGTGCGCAGGATTGCGAAGGGGACGCTGACCGTATATGGCGTGGCGGCTATAGTGAGGGTAGCTCCGCTTTTGGCGTGATGGAGGTAGAATCGTGCGAAGTCGATGGAGGTCAGGAGATCTGAGTTCATGACGAGAATATCGTCGTGGCGGAATTCTTCGCGAGGGATGAGCGACAGGCTGCCCATAGTGCCGAGCCGGCGGGGCTCTGAGATACAGCGAACTTTACCCATATATGCCGGCGCTCTGAAATGATCGATTATCTGCTCTTTGAGATAGTTGACCGTCACGAATATGTTGTCGACTCCGTTGGCGCGGAGTTCATCGATATTGTAGTCAATTATGGGTTTGCCGCCGACATTGAGCAGGGGCTTGGGGCAATCGAGTGTGAGCGGGCGCAGGCGCTCTCCGCGTCCGCCTGCCATCAGGACGGCGTCGAGGGGCAGGATGGTCTTGAGCACCGTGAGGTCAAGCAGCTCTACTATTTTGCCGTCGGGGTTTATGACAGGGAGAAGGGCTATGCGGCGCGATCTGGCTTCTGCTACGGCCGGGATCAGGGATTCGTCTGCGCGTACCGACATGCAGTCGCGACGGCAGGCCCGGGCTACGGGAACCTCGAGCGTGAGGCCCTCGATTATAGCACGGCGCAGATCGCCGTCGGTCAGCGAGCCGTAGAGACGTCCGGAGTCGTCGACGACGAAGAGGGTCATGTTGCGTCCCGAGAGATTATTGAGCTTTATGAAGGCTTCGCGGAGGGGCGCATCGCGATGGATAAGATGATCGGTCATTTTTATTCGGAATACATGGATTCGATTTCGCGGGCATAGCGTTTGGCTACTACCGGACGGCGTACTTTCATCGTATTGGTCACTTCGCCATGCATAATGGAGAAGTGATGGGGGAGGAGATAAATTTTCTTGATCTTTTCAAATTCGGCAAGATCGGCCTGCACGGAGTCTATCTCTTTCATCATCATTTCATAGACTCTTGGAGTACGGAGGAGTTCTTCCGTGTCTTCAGTCGGAATATGTCGGGCGTCGGCCCAGGCGCGGAGCTGCGAGAGATTGGGCACAATGAGAGCGGTCACGTATTTACGCTGATCGCCGATTACGGCAGCCTCGTCGATAAATTTATTCTCTGCCAGACGGCTTTCGAGCATCTGAGGTGCGATATATTTGCCGTTGGAGGTCTTGAATAGGTCTTTGACGCGTTCGGTCAGGACGATGGCTCCGTCAATCGTGAGGTGGCCGGCGTCGCCGGTGCGGAAATAGCCGTCTTCGGTGAAGGCTTGAGCGTTGGCCTCGGGATTCTTGAAATATCCGGGGGTGACGGTCGGGCCTTTCACGAGGATCTCGCCTTCATCGGAAATTCGCACCTGCACTCCGGGGAGGGGAAGGCCTACGGTGCCGATCTCATAGCCGGTAGGGCGGAAGCAGCTGACGGTAGCCGTGGTCTCCGACAGGCCGTAGCCGATTATGACGTCGATGCCTACGCTGCGCATAAACTCGCAGATGCGGTCGGAGAGGGGTGCGCCGGCAGTGGGGAAGAAATTGGGATTCGGTATGCCGATTGCTTTTTTGAGTTTTGAGAATATGCGTTTGTCCCAGAATCGATATTCGGCTTCGAGCAGTCGGGGCGGGGTAGCACCGAGGCGCTTATAATCGAGATTGCGACGCTTGCCGACGGCCAGGGCTCGCCTTACCATCATGCGCTGAATCGCGCCCATGCCGGCGATCTTCTCCCTGACTCCGGCATATACCTTTTCCCAGAAGCGGGGCACGCAGCACATAAGATTTGGCTCTACCTCCTTGATAGTGTCCTGAATGATGCGCGGATCATAGTTGACGGCGATCGGCACGCCACGGTAGAGGCAGAAGAAGCACCATGCCTTCTCCAGAATATGACTCATCGGAAGAAAGGCCATGGAGATGTCTTCATCGTTGACCTGAGTCAGCAGGCGGAGATGCATTTCCATGGCAGCGTCGTAGTTGGCGTGAGTGATGCATACCCCTTTGGGTTCGCCGGTAGTGCCTGAAGTATATATCAGTGTAGCCGTGTCTTCGGGCAGTCCACGCTCCGTGCGCTCCTCGACCTCCCGGCGTTCGGCATCGGAGGCTTCCATGCCGAGCCGGATGAAATCATCCCATGTCATGGAGACGTTGTCGTCCTCTTCGATTCGGATGCCGTCGTTTTTGAATATGATAATATGGCGGAGTTTGCCGGGATTTGCTTTCCAGTAGTTATATGCCAGAGGATATTGATGTTTGTCGCCGACGAATACGACTTCCGCCTCTCCGTTGGCGACGATAAAGTCGAACTGAGCCTGCGAACTGGAGCTGTAGAGGGGGATGACAGCGAGGCGATTACGAAACGCTCCGAATTCCGTAATAAGAATCTGCGGGGTATTGGGCGAGCATATTGCCACCGTGTCTTTCTCCTTGAGCCCAAGGCGCAGAAGCGCACGGGCCGCGACTTCGGTCTGCATCTGAAATTCTTCGCGGGAAGTGGAGAGCCATTCTCCTCCCTTTCTCCAACAGAAGCGATAGGCTTCGAAGTCGGGTTGGCGTTTTGCACGCTCGGCAATTGTCTTGAGTAGTTTATTCATGCGCTTCGCGGGGGTAAGGGGGCCGAAGCGCTTGGGCGCTTTGGCCGGGGTAAGGCCATAATCGCTGAGCGATCATGGCGGGGTAAGGGCGCTTTGCGCCGGGGTAAGGCGCAGCGGGGCTGCGCGGGGTAAGGATTAGTCGGCACGCAGGCGGCTGAAGTAGAAGTCGAGGACGTCGCGGGCGGCCGTGAAGGAGGATTGCTCGTTGTTGAGGACGCGGAGTTCTTTCTGTTCGAGGAGAGCGGCGACTTCGGGAGTGTTATAGAAGCGGGATCGAAGGGTTTCGTCGATAGTCTCTATCATCCAGTATTTCTCTTGCTCCTGGCGTTTGCGGATGAAGTAGCCGTTGGCATCTACATAGTCGAAATATCGGTCGATCATATCCCAGACTTTGTCAATGTCGAGTTCGTAGTAGCCGCTGTAGGTCACCACCTCCGGACGCCATTTCGAGGGTGTCGGGGGGAAGAGATGAAGGGCGTTGCGGAACTGGGCGGCTGCAAGCTTTGCCCGCTCGATGTTGTCGCCGTCGCATTTGTTAATAGCGATGCCGTCGGCCATCTCCATGATGCCGCGTTTGATGCCCTGGAGTTCGTCGCCTGTGCCGGCGAGTTGAATCAGCAAGAAGAAATCGACCATGGAGTGGACTGCGGTCTCGCTCTGCCCTACGCCTACTGTCTCCACGAATATACGGTCATATCCGGCGGCTTCGCAGAGCACGATGGTCTCGCGGGTCTTTCTGGCGACACCTCCCAGCGATCCGGCCGAGGGGGAGGGGCGGATAAAGGCATCTTTTTCGAGAGAGAGTTTCTCCATTCTGGTTTTATCGCCGAGGATAGAGCCGTGAGTGCGCTCTGAAGAAGGGTCGATCGCAAGGACAGCGAGTTTATGTCCCTGGCGCAGTACATGGAGCCCGAAGACATCGATTGAGGTGGATTTTCCGGCGCCCGGAACTCCGGTGATGCCTATACGGCGGGAATTGCCGGAATAGGGCAGACATTTTTCGATTACCTCTTGCGCTATGGCCTGATGGCCTTCGGCAAGACTCTCTACGAGGGTGACGGCGCGACCGAGGATGCTGACGTCGCCCTTAAGTATCCCTTCGACATAGTCGTTGACGCTTAACTGCCGGCGTTTGCGCACCTGGCGGTAGGGATTGACGGAGGGGGGCATTTTGACGCCGGAGTTGACCTGGAGTCCTTTGTATTCTTTATCGTTTTCGGGATGAATCATGGAGTTGGAAGGGTATTCAGCTTTCGCTTTAGAAGCGAAAGATTATGTAGTTTTCTTGGATAATTAGATTTTAAGTCAATTTATAAGGGTCAATTATGAGCGATGGTGTCGGGGGGTAGGATGTTGGCCCGCAGGGTTATTACGACCGTGTCGCGCTGTTCACCGAATTTCGGATCGGCTTCGGTCTGATAGAGAGGTTGCGTAGTGACGGGTATGCGGTATTCGACGAGACCCGAGCGGGGTTCAAAACGGGTGTTGAGGAAGATACCCATAGATCCGATTTCTCCCGGAGCGAGTTTTTCGGGAGTGGAGGCGATGCTCAGCGCGGGATTGTCGAAGATCCAGACGGGAGTGATGGAATCCATCGATTGATTGACGAGGCGGACGAAAGAATGGCGTCCTGTGTTAGGCCTGACATCCTTCAGCTCAATGACCCGGTCAGAAAGGCGCAGCGGGCCGCACTCAAGGGGATAGTCGCGTGAAAGTGTCGCCTTGCTCCCGACAACTCGTCCGGCGAGCCTTACTATGAAGCGCTGCTGACCCGGTTCGATATAAACCTTTACAGATTTGGAAATGTCGCCCGGGCGGTTGCGGGGATCGTAGGTAAACCCTATGACGGCAGTGTCGCCGGGAGCGAGCGGACCCGGGATGAAGTCGGCGCTTGTGCATCCGCAGCTGGGACGCACGTCGGTCATCTCGATAGTATCCGGTCCATAATTGACGAGGCGTGCAGTGCCGTGTTGCGGCCCTGCGAGTTCGCTGATAGTGCCGTAGTTATAGATGGGATCGATAAGCTTGACTTCGGCATGAAGCCAAGCAACTCCGACGACGGCAGCGGAGGCGACAACAGCTGATATTGAAGATTTCCGGAAACTCATTGATTGAATAACTTCTTGTTATGTAAACTTTATCGGCTGACTCAATTTAAAAGATCATGTCCATTTAGAGCCCGTTTACTAAGAACTGTTAAAATTTCATTTTGATCGAATATCAACTATAAAACGCCCATATTTTGGTCATTTTCGATCTTTTCATCAGTCACGATGCCCGCATCGCTCCTTCTTCAAAAATCGAAACTGCCTCAAAATATGTACATTTTCTCGTTAACATTCTTTAGCAAACTGGCTCTTAATCCATGGTAAAGAATCCTTTTTGGGGGGATGCTGAGGATCATTCAACAACAACTCCGCGTATCTTAAGGCGTACTTTTGATGGATTACCGGAGGTAGTCACTGTCACTACCTTTTCGAAAGATCCCGGGCGCCCGAGAGGATTGTAGGATACTTTCAGTTTGCCGGACTTTCCCGGGCCGACAGGTGCATCGGAATAAGAAGGGCGCGTGCAGCCACATTCGGCGGTAGCCTTAAGAATCACGAGGTTGCCGTCACCATCATTTGTAAAGTTGAATTCATGAGTGACCAGTCCTCCTTTTTCTTTGATTTTGCCGAAGTCGAACACTTTTTCTGAAAAATTAATTTTGCCTACGCCATTACTCGATTTCTTTTTTGCGTCTGCTGCGCCGACGCAGAGAAGGGCGGCGACGAGCACCATACTTATTTTCAGTATAAGATTCTTCATAGAAGTAAATTCTAAAAATTAAACGTTATCGGTCATTATTGCGGAGGAGAGACTATAGGGAATCCTAAATCTATAACGCCCGGAGCGAGCGAAAGGTTAAATTGAAGAGAAGATGGAGTTAAGACACTATCTATTGTGGAAGGCTTAACATGCGAAGAGGAGGACAAGTATAAAATACAAATTTAGCAAAAATTCGCGAGTAGGCAAAGAGCGAAAGTCGGCCGCAGGCCGGTTCGCGGTGCCGGAGGCACTTTGACCTACCGCAAAATTACAAAAAAAAGTCAAAAAGGAGCAGATATATTTGAAAATATGAAAAATTCTATCTAACTTTGCAGTCGCAATGGGATTGGCCGGTCCAATCGTCCGGAGCATCGGGGCGTAGCGCAGTCCGGTAGCGCACCTGGTTTGGGACCAGGTGGTCGCAGGTTCGAATCCTGTCACCCCGACTATATGCGGATTATAATCGTCAGCTGAGGCTTATCGATTCGTGCCGCGTGATTCCGGAAGTCAAGATTGACTTTGGCGGAAAATTGATAAAAAAGGAGGGAAGGATTTGGAGGAATGAAAAAAAGTTATTAACTTTGCAGTCGCAAAGAAGGCAACTTCGACCGAGGAGAGATGGCAGAGTGGTCGATTGCGGCGGTCTTGAAAACCGTTGAGGGTCACACCTCCGGGGGTTCGAATCCCT
>JAIDYR010000075.1 GCA_029057985.1 Muribaculaceae bacterium
GCAGCCAAAAATAACAAGTTTTATTGTTCAAGTAATTTTAATCACAAATATCGTTTAATTTTTGGAACTTACTTATTACCATAACACATCTATAAAAATATGAAGAAATTCATGACTCTCGCGCTTTGCGTCGCAGCTGTAAGCTCGATGAGCGCACAGAAAGAGAACGTCGACGCGGCTAAGAAACTCGCCGGTAAAGTTGACAAGATTGAGGATGCACGCGAACTTATCCGCAAGGCAATCGCTGATCCCTCTACTGCAAATGACGCCTACACTTATTTCACCGGAGGTGAAGTTGAATTCAAGGCCTACGACAAAGGGATTCAAGCGGGTATGATCAACCCCAACGACCCCGCAGCCAACAAGGAAAAGATGGCAGAAGAACTTCTCAATGGCTATGATCTCTTCTTGAAGGCAGTGCCTCTTGATCAGCTACCCAATGAGAAGGGTGAGATCAAACCTAAATATACGAAGGATATAATCGGTAAAATCTCAGGCCACTCTGCAGATTTCTTCAATTCAGGAGCTGCGATGTGGGAGGCAAAACGCTTCTATCCGGAAGCCTACAAATGCTTCTTCATCTTCGGCGAACTTCCCGACATGGAACTTCTCGGCAATAAAGCACCCAAAACTCCGGACGCTGATCGTGCGCAGGCATATTTCAATGCGGGTATAGCAGCATATTCCGGTAATGCAGTTAACGAAGCTGCCGATGCTTTCCATAAGGCCCAGAAATTAGGTTTCGAAGATCCGAACGCCTATATCTATGAGCTCGCATGCTGGCAGAATATAGCTCAGACTGACTCAGTCCGTCAGGAAGAAGCACAAAACAGAATTTTCGAGACAGCGAAGGCCGGCTATGAAAAATATGGTATGGCTCAACCGGTCTTCCTCAATAACCTGGTAAATACTTTCGTGCTGGATGAAAAGTATGATAAGGCCCTTGAGACAATTAATAATCTGATGCCGGCAAATCCCGACAACTCCAATCTTCTCGGTCTGCGTGGATTCGTATATGATCGTGCAGGCAATGACGATGCTTCAATTGCCGACTATCAAGCCGCTGTTGCATTGACAGACTGCGACTTTGAAACCCTTAAGAATGCCGCTAAGAAGTATTATCGCGTAGCTTCCAATAAACTCGGTCAGCTTGATCCCAGAGATCAGGCAGGGAAGCAGGCCATTCGCGTACAATATTTCGAACCCGGCCTGTCAATCGCAAATCGCGCAAAATTATTGCAGTCCGATAGTGACATCGACAACGTAATCGAAAACTTCCAGTACGCTATCGAGACATATTATCCCGCACATTAATAATATTCGATCGATAATATTACTATTATCCCCTAAAATCATTTCATAATTTGATTAAATATAATGGCTTCATTTCAACTAGGAAATGAAGCCATTAATCTTTTTTAACACTTTTTCGTCACTCATTTCAAAAAAAGTTGCATATTTATTTCTTTGCTTGATTTAAAGTTATTAACTTTGTAGTCTGAAATAGAAATATGTTGTAAAACATTAAAACAACAATAGGAATGGGACTTTTCTCTTTTACTCAGGAAATAGCGATGGACCTTGGCACTGCCAATTCCATTATCATACATAATGACAAAATCGTTGTAGATGAGCCATCAGTTGTGGCCATTCAGAATAAGACTGATAAAGTGATAGCTGTCGGGACTACAGCTCACCAGATGGAGGGTAAGGAATCCCCGGGAATCCGCACTGTTCGTCCGCTTCGTGACGGAGTAATCGCAGACTTCGATGCTGCAGAGCAGATGATTCGCGGATTAGTAAAGATGGTCTCCACAAAACGTCGCTGGTTCTCTCCCTCTCTGCGTATGGTAGTATGCATCCCATCCGGTTCGACAGAGGTAGAAATCCGAGCAGTCCGAGACTCCTCCGAACACGCCGGTGGACGTGACGTCTACATGATTTATGAGCCTATGGCGGCTGCTCTCGGTATAGGACTTGATGTAGAAGCCCCGGAAGGCAATATGATAGTCGATATAGGCGGCGGATCTACAGAAATCGCAGTCATCTCTCTTGGAGGTATCGTCAGCAACAAATCAATCCGACTCGCAGGGAATGATCTTACGGCGGACATTCAGGATCACATGGGCAGAGTGCATAATTTAAAAGTCGGCACTTCCATGGCCGAGCAGATTAAGATTCATGTCGGCTCGGCGCTTGAGGAGCTTGACGATGCACCGGAACCTTTCATCGTAAGAGGACCGAATAAACTGACTTCTCTGCCGATGGAAGTCCACGTCACTCACCAGGAAATCTCGCATTGCATAGATAAGACTATTTCCAAAATGGAGGCAGCCATTCTCGCAGCACTTGAGCAGACTCCTCCCGAACTTTATGCAGATATCGTGAAGAACGGTATTTATCTGGCCGGTGGAGGCGCTTTACTGCGCGGTCTTGCCAAGCGATTCACCGATCGCTTCCAGATTGAATTCAAGATTCCTGAAGACCCCTTGCATGCAGTAGCGAAAGGGACCGGTGTAGCACTGAAGAATATCAATCGATTCTCCTTCCTCATCAAGTAAAGACTCATAGGGTAAGACTTATCAAGTTAGAGAAAATTGAGAAATCTGCTCAACTTCATTATCAGGTATAGCACATGGTTCGTTTTTGCGTTCTATGTGCTTCTGAGTTGTATACTTCTCTCGAATCGTGATGATTATCATGCCAGTGTCTTGCTGACGAGCGCCAATTCCCTGACCGGCGGAATCTATCGGACTGCATCCGGAATATCAGGATATTTCAATCTCAAGAAAATTAATCAAAGTCTTCAGGAATCTAACGCAAATCTGGAGAATGAGATGCTGAATCTTCGCAATCAGATTGCAGCGTATAAGACTCAATTGGAAGATTTGGATTCTACTTCTTCCGCCAAGTCATCTTTTAATAAGAGATTTGATTATGTCTTATCGTCGGTCATTAATAATTCTACCCGTCATCCGCAAAATTACTTCACGATCGATGCGGGGACTCTTGACGGTATAGACAGAGGGATGGGAGTAGTAGACCATAACGGTATTGTCGGAATTGTAAATGTTGCCGGACCTCACACTTCGCGTGTCATCTCCATTCTAAATGAGACTCAGCATTTTTCCGTCAAAATCAAGGACACTCCTTTTGTCGGCTCCTTATCATGGCATGGTGGTGACCCCGGGATCGCTTATGTAGAAGAGATCCCGCGTCACGCTCAATATAATATTGGCGACACTATTGTCACCTCGGGATATTCCACCACATTTCCACAGGATCTTCCGGTCGGGACTATTCTGAATCGCATCAAGACCTCCGATGATAACTTTTATATACTGAAAGTGAGATTAGCGAGCGACTTCAATACTCTCAGTACTGTCAGAGTCATTCGCGACGTATATAAATCCGAACTCGACTCTCTTGCTACTTTTGATATTAAGACGGAGTAACTTCCAAATTCGCTGCCGATGAACAATAATTCAATACTTTTGGCCATACTTTTTCCGTTATTGATATTGGTGCAGGTACTTATCTGCAACCATATCATGCTGTTCAATGTAGCGGTTCCTTTTATCTTCATCTATTTCATAGTCAGATACCCGATCGGAGTATCGCAGAATATAGCTCTGACCTTAGCATTCATGCTTGGATTTCTGGTCGACCTATTCTCCGACACACCCGGTTTGAATGCGCTTGCTTGCACAATTCTGGCAGGAATTCGTCCTGCGGTCTTTTATGCTTATGTCACTCGGGATGACAAAACCAAGCGTATCGTTCCGTCAATATCATCACTCGGATGGCAAGATTATTCCAAATATCTCATATCCATTTGCAGCATTTATTGCCTGATGGTTTTCGGAATTGAATATCTGAGTTTTGCTTCCATAGGACTGATTCTGCTTATGACAATAGCGAGCGCGGTGCTCACGTTCATAGTCATTATCGGACTTGATTCTCTTCTTCCATCATTCAAGAATTCGCTTGCTTGAGTGGAATCCGCAATTGCATTATAAGAGGCCGCATGAGAGACTAACGGACTGATATCTCCTTGACAGCAATCTTATTCTCCTCTTAAAGTATGAAAAGTATTTTTTCACGTCGCAAATATATAATCGGAGGGTTCGTCGCCCTGCTTGTCATTATATATATCGTCAGGCTTTTTAATCTTCAGGTCGCCGACGATAAATATAAGGAAAACGCGCTGAGCAATGCCTTTCTCCGCAGAGTCATATACCCGGCCCGTGGCCTGATATATGACCGCAACGGCCAACTCCTCGTCTTCAACCAACCGGCCTACGATGTCATGCTTATTCCAAAAGATGTAGGCAAGGATCTCGATACTCTCGCACTTTGCGAGGCTCTGAATCTGACTCCTGATCAATTGCGTCAAAAATGGGCTGAAATGAAAGATCCCAGAAAAAATCCGGGATATTCAGCTTATACTCCGCAGAAACTTATCTCTCATCTATCACAGGAAGACTATGGCAGACTTCAGGAAAAGCTATATCTTTTCCCGGGATTTTTTGTGCAGAAACGAACTATTCGGGAATATAATTCTCCTGCAGCAGCTAATATCCTTGGCAATATTCGCGAGGTCAATACTTCAGATATAGAGAATAGTGATTACTATAAGCCCGGAGACTACACAGGCGACCTTGGAGTGGAGCGCAGCTATGAGGAGCAACTCCGAGGCAAGAAGGGAGTAGAAATTCTTATGAAGGATGCCCTCGGAAGAATAAAAGGCAAATATGAGGGTGGAATACATGATGAAGCTCCTGAATCAGGAAAAAATCTGACTCTTTCAATCGACATGGATCTCCAGGAATATGGAGAACGACTGATGGCCGGGAAAATCGGAGCAATCGTAGCTATTGAACCACGCACGGGAGAAGTCCTCTGCCTGGTCACTTCTCCCAATTATGATCCCCGCCTTCTAGTCGGAAAGGACAGAGGCAAGAATTATGCCGAACTGCGGAGAAATCCCCAAAAGCCACTTTTTGATCGGTCAATACAGGGAGCATACCCTCCGGGGTCAACGTTCAAACCCACTCAGGGATTGATATTCCTTCAGGAAGGAATCGTCACTGAAGCCACACGTTATCCTTGCCATCGAGGTTACGTCAATGGATTGCGTGTCGGATGTCATGGTCATGCTTCGCCTATAGCTCTTAAGCCGGCATTGCAGACTTCTTGTAACGCCTACTTCTGCTGGGGATTCAAGAATATGATTGACAAGAGGGGAACGACCGCATCCAAGCAATTCGAAAAATGGAAGGATTACATGGTTGAGATGGGGTACGGATATAAACTTGGCCTTGATCTTCCGGGAGAAAGCCGAGGATTTATTCCAAACTCCGAATTTTACAGCAGTTCCTTCAGAGGGGCGAACTGGAGTGCCAATACCATCATATCCGTCTCTATCGGACAAGGCGAAGTCCTCGCCACTCCCCTACAGATTGCAAATCTTTGCGCTACGGTAGCCAATCGGGGATATTTCATCACTCCCCATGTTGTCAAGGCGATTGAGAATGATCATATTGATAAGAAATATACCGAACAACATCGACCGAAGATTAAGAAGCAATATTATGAAATGGTTGCTGAAGGAATGAGAATGGCAGTGACCGGAGGAACGTGCCGCACAGCCAATCTCCCCGATATACAGGTAGCGGGCAAAACCGGCACTGCCCAGAATCCTCACGGACGTGACCATTCGGTATTTATGGGGTTCGCTCCCTATGATGACCCGCAGATCGCAGTAGCCGTCTATGTTGAGAATGCAGGATTCGGAGCGACTTTCGGAGTTCCTATCGGATCGCTAATCATAGAAAAGTATCTTAAAGGGGAGATCTCTCCGGCAAGAAAGGGAATTGAAGACAGAATGTTGAACTCTAATACAATTGCATCAAGTGGAGTTAAGAAACACTGAAGCGAACACCTCCGTATTCCGAAATCTGGACTGGCTCACTATCTTCCTGTTTCTGATATTGATAGTCGGAGGCATTTTCAGTATCTATGCAGCAAGCTATGATTTTGATAATGCCGCTATTCTTGACTTCAAGGAATTTTCAGGAAAGCAGTTTATGTGGGCCGGACTTGCTTTGTTGCTTGGAGGAATGGTATTGTTGCTGGATTATAGATTATATGAGGCCTATGCCTATCCGATCTATGGATGTGTAGTGCTTCTTCTTCTGGTCACTATCTTCATTGCCCCCGATATCAAAGGATCCCGCTCATGGATTGTAATAGGAAATGGATTATTATCACTTCAACCTGCGGAATTTGGGAAATTTGCTACGGCTCTTGCTCTCGCAAAGCTCTTTGACTCATATAATTTCAATCTGAATCAGAAGCTTACCAATTATTTTCGGGCTCTGATGATTATCTTCATTCCTATTATTCTCATTCTGCTTCAGAAAGAGACAGGATCGGCATTGGTCTATATCTCTCTAATATTCGTCCTTTATAGGGAGGGTATGAGCGGACTTGTGCTTTTTTCGGTGCTATGTGCTGTAGTATATTTCGTAGTAGCGGTCAAATTCGCTGATCCTCTGATCTTGGGAATCCCATTGGGAGAATTTTCAGTCCTGCTGATCATTACACTTATCTTCTGCTGCATGCTCCTTTTCTATTGTCGGGATATTATAATTGCACGGAATGTAATTATTGGATATGCGTCGGCCGGAGCCTTAGTGACAGTCTTGAACTTATTCGGCATTACGATCAATGGAGTCCTTTTTTTTCTGTCGATTTTAGCTCTGGGAATAGTATATGTGCTTGTCGCCATGTTCAAACATAGAATAGAGAAATTTATGGTGACGATTGCTTTTACGGTCATATCCGTCATCTTCCTATTCAGTGTCAATTATGTATTTGATAATATTCTCCAGCCTCACCAGCGCCAGAGAATCAAGGTAACATTGGGTATAGTCGAAGATTTGCGCGGAGCCGGCTATAACGTCAATCAATCAAAAATTGCAATCGGATCCGGTGGGCTGTCAGGTAAAGGCTTCCTCAATGGAACTCAGACGAAACTGAAATACGTGCCCGAACAACATACGGACTTCATATTTTGCACAATTGGCGAAGAAGAAGGCTTTATTGGAGCGTCTGCTGTGTTACTGACCTTCTTAGCTCTCATTCTACGCCTCATTCATGTTGCCGAGCGACAACGCACTCCATTCGGCAGGGTCTATGGATATTGCGTGGTCAGCTATCTGATATTCCATTTATCGATCAATGTCGGCATGGTTCTGGGTCTATGTCCTGTCATAGGCATACCGTTGCCTTTCTTCAGTTATGGAGGCAGTTCGCTCTGGGGATTCACCATCCTGCTCTTCATCCTTCTACGTATCGATGCTGCCAGAAAGGAGCGTAGGGATTAGACAATCCTATCAATGATATAACTTATAGCTCTGAACGTAAAATTTCATGATATAATAAAGCCGGGAAGAAATCAAGCAAGACTTCTTCCCGGCTTTATTATAGTTGAATTTTATGCGAATTCATTAATTTTAGCCTCAAGGTCATGAGCATTATGATACCCGGATGCTCTCCATTTCAACTCGCCGTTTTTAAACAGCATGAGTGTAGGGACACTCTGAATTTTCAAGGAGCTTGCAAGAGCCTCATTCTTGTCAATATCAATTTTGATAATCTTGAGGTTGTCACCTTTCTTCTCGTGGAGTTCTTCCAGCACAGGGTGCATCATCTTGCAGGGTCCGCACCAAGTCGCAAAAAAATCGACCAATACGGGCACATCAGCATTTACAATTTCTTCAAATTTATTCATAGCATTATACGATTAAGTTACAATTTCATTACATAACTATAACGCAGGAGACCAATGAATGTTCATTTTGAAAGAAATCACCCACTCTAATCATTGTTAATAGAGATATGACATTGCCAAATGCAATCTTCTTCAGAATTATAGATTATCAAGGCGGAAAGAATCAGCATCCTTATATGCAGGAAATTTCTCCCGGAATTTTTCGAGTTTATCCATCGATAGAGTTGCATATAGGAAGGGTGAATCTTCTGAAGTTTTTGTAGATATTTCTTTACCTTTGAAATCAATAGCGAGGCTTGAGCCGTCGTATTCAAATCCTCCGTTGTCTTTGCCTATGCAGTTGACTCCGATTACATATGCTTCATTCTCAATTGCTCGGGCATAGAGTAATTTATTCCATGCGTCAACCCTGACCTTCGGCCAATTAGCAACTGCAATAAGAAGATCATATTCGTTATTTACATTTCTACACCAGATTGGGAACCGGACATCATAGCATATAATCATGGAGATATTCCAACCTCGATATCTAATCTTCATTCGGTCATGCCCATGTGAGAAGTTGAGATTCTCCCCTGCCATGGTAAAAAGATGTCGCTTATCGGCAAAATATTCTTCACCGGAGGGCTCTATGAAGAATGCCCTATTATACAGACTGCCCCCTGAATTAGCGATAAAACTCCCGGCAATAGCGATATTATAAGTGTGCGCGAGATGTTTTAGAAAATCAATTGTAGATTCTGTATTGCGTTCGGCCATTGGCCTGATTTCCTCTTTATCCATCCCTGCGGGAAATCCGGTGGAGAAAGTTTCCGGAATGATCAGTAGATCCGTGGCCGGATGGATTTCTTTGCACGCATCTTCAAGTAATTTTAAATTGGCACTCTTGTCTCCCCAAATTATTGGCATCGGATAGAGACATACGTTAAGATTCTTAGTCATGATATATGATGAAGGCTTCGTTATTTAGAAAGTAAATTTTTCCGGATATCTTGCGGCTTCCGGAAAATGAGAATAATATTCCTTAACGTGCTTCATATCTGCCTCTATATTACCGGTCGGCAGATATTCACGCTCGATAATGATTTTTTTGTTACTGAAGTCTATTACTCCAAGTTGAACCGGCACTCCCGCGCCCAATGCTATCTGGAGAAAGCCGGTGCGCCATGTCTCCACTCGGCTTCGGGTACCCTCGGGAGTGACAGCCAGATTTAAATATTCTCTTGATTTAAAATCCTCGATAATCTGGCTTACAAGTGATTTGCCCGTCTTCCTTGAAGATTCTACCGGAATTCCCCCGAATGCTTTCAGAAGATATTTTAATGGGAAGAAAAACCAGAATTTTTTCATTAAAAAATTAGCACTTCTTCCCAAGGATTGATAAGCGGCCAATCCTATTATAAAATCCCAGTTCGATGTGTGAGGAGCAACGCAAATTACACACTTATCTCGACGCGGAGCAGAGATTTTTACTTCCCAACCGAACCATTTCAGAGCAAGACCCCAGATATTCATAAGCAATAGGTATTTTTTTAAGTGTCACCCGGATTTAGAGCCGGTTTACTAAAGAATGTTAACGAGAAAATGCACAGATTTTGAGGCAGTTCCGATTTTTTAAGAAGGAGCGATGTGGGCATCGCGACTGATGAAAAGAGCGAAAATGGCCAAAAGATGGGCGTTTTATCGTTGATATTCGATCAAAATGAAATTTTAACAGTTCTTAGTAAACAGGCTCTTAAGAATGATATTTTCTTATAAGGGACTCTATATAAGGAAAGATAGAGGGAGCGTCTTCGCTTGCCGGAAGAGGCTCCCTCTCTTATTTTATCTTAATTCAATCTATAATTCTGAGGATCAGAGTGAATCCTTTGCCTGATTGAACAAGATTGGACAGGACTTCCTGACTAAGCGTTGGCCACTTCTTTCTGGGCTGCTTTGTAGGATTCGGGCAGAGCGGCATTAAATTCTTTTACCGCATCCTCTACCTTAGCGCTGAAGTCTGATTCAATCTTATTGAATAGCGCACGGAAGAATTTGCGCTTAGCCGCCGCATATTCCTTGTGGTCATCGAATGACTTGGCCCCGCGGTCAAAGTAGACGTTTGCATTATCTTTTGCTTCTTCTATAGCACCAAGCACCTTGCCTACTGCGTCAGCAATCGCTTTTTTGTCTGCGCCCTCTACATTGTAGTAGGCGATCATCATTTCATTGATTACTGACGAGCCAAGCGCGTCTGCATATTTCTTAAAATTTCTTTTGTTGGGCATAATATTATATGGTTTTAATAAGATACGCACCCGGGATTCGTTGCCGAATGACCCCACGCACGATGGATTTTTACTTTAATACTATAACGCTTAACAACGGAAAAGTTTCTCCGACTTGCCGAACTTTAGCTATAATATCTTACGCATATATTTAACAAAGTTCAATGACGTTCATTGAAGGGATACTCAAATCCAAAACGATCATTCTCTCCTGCCAACATCCATTCTCTTTATTTAGAAGATATTGCAAGATCTCGGATGCCTGTATAGAAGCAACGGTTGCTGCCGCCGGCCCCATTACTCCTTCAATTTCGCAAGGTAACATCGCAGATTGCTCCTTTGGCTCGGGAAAGATATCAGCATATCTCAATCGGCTTCCGTCCTCAGAATTAGAGAATATTACTACCTGCCCTCTCCATCCGGATACTCCTCCAAGACAACATGGAGTCTTAATACTTCCGGCAGCTTCATCGATGAAATATTTAGTTGCGGGATTATCGGTCGCATCCACGATTATGTCATATCCACTCAGTATATCATTAAAATTCTTGCGATTGATCATTTCTTCATAAGAAATGATGTCAACATCCGAATTTAGCAATGACATCTTTTTCTTAAGCTCGCCTGCTTTACTTTTCCCGACTGCACATTCATCAAAGAAGAGCTGTCTCTGCAGATTGGAGATATCAATAG
>JAIDYR010000076.1:0-5501 GCA_029057985.1 Muribaculaceae bacterium
GCTAAAATATGGGCGTTTTATCGTTGATATTCGATCAAAATGAAATTTTAACAGTTCTTAGTAAACGGGCTCTAAAATGAAGTTGTCTTTTTGACCTGACAATTTTGAAGGCGTCTAAAAAAAAGATCGTGTTATATTGTTCAAGTAATTTAAATCTCATTTATTGTTTAATTATTGAAACTTGCTTATGAGCCAGCAACTTGAATATGATGAAGATATGGCCATCCGTTTTATTCGGAAGGAAGTGGGAGAAGCGGTCAGTGACCAATACTCCGACGACGAGATACTATATGTCATCGACATTATCTGGGATTATTATGAGCGTAAAGGTTTTCTTAAGCTCAATTCCAAGAAGACCGATAACGAAGTCCTCGACGAGGAAGCTCTGACTGCTTATGTGAGGAAAGAACTTGAGCAAGACGGAGAAATCATAATGGATCCTGATGACCTTGGGAAAATTGTAAAAGCAGAACTTGATTATGAGGAATCTCTGGAAGACGCTTAAACTGGCAATCCTGTCCGCAGCCCTTTTAGTCGGGACCGCATCGGCGTTTGCCGAAAAGAATGAAAATCTTGAAGATCTCAGTTTTGCCGAACTCGTGAATTCTGTCAATCTCGGCAAGCAGACGGATCTTGTCAGAAAGTTTCAGGATAAGGAGGCTACGACTGTGCTACTGCGCAACAAGGCTGTCGGCGAAAATAGTCCTTGCGCGATTGACGCCGTGCGCAATAAGGAGGTGCTGGTAGTGACAATTCCGGCCAATCTGCTTTTCGGACCGAACCAGACTGAGTTATTGGAGACGGCCGACAAGTATCTCGAGCCTTTCAAGCGCTATCTCAAAGAGCCGGATCTCTATAGGGTCCTTGCTGTTATGCACACAGATAATACAGGATCCGAGGCTTACAGAGAAAAAATAACAATTGACCGTGCGCAGGCTGTGGCTGATTGGTTTGAGAATAATGCCCTCGACACATCCTTTTTCTTCCCCTTTGCCATGGCTGACGATATTCCGTTGGTGCCTAACGACAGTTATTCCAATCGCGAGAAGAATCGCAGATTGGAAATCTATCTTGTCCCGGGCGAAGCGATGATAGAAAAAGCTAAGAAAGGTCGTATCGCATTGTGAATTTGATCAAAAGTGATGGCATGACTTATAAAATCTAAAAATTAAGATAAAATCGAATTTTTTAAAGTATAATTGATCAGCTTCACTTGTTTTTAGACCAAAGTGACAAAATGACAAAAGAAATAATTCAGCAACCAAAGACTCCATATTTCATTGTCTACGAAGATAAACTCAGACGAAATATGGAGTTATTGCGGGATGTGGCAGAGCGCTCGGGAGTTAAGATAATAATGGCATTCAAGGCCAACGCTCTATGGAAGACATTTCCGATAATTTCCGAGTATTTCAGATCCTCTACCGCCTCATCTCTAAATGAGATGAAGCTTTCATTGGATTATCTCGGCCATGATGTCCATGCTTATTGTCCGGTATATACGGATGAGTCATTTCCTCAATTTCTTCACGGATGCTCCCATATCACTTTCAATAGCGTTGCACAATTTGAGAAATTCTATCCTCAGATCAAGAAATATAACGAGAATGTGCCGGAGGGGGAGAGTCGCGTCTCTGCGGGCCTGCGTGTAAATCCACGTTGTTCGGTTATCGAAACGGATATTTATAACCCCTGCATACCGGGAAGTAGATTCGGGGTAGATGCTGAAAATCTGCGGGACCTACCGGAAGGAGTCGAAGGTCTTCATTTCCATGCCCTCTGCGAGTCTGACAGCAAGGATTTACAAAAGGTATTGGAAGCTCTGGAGAGCCAATTCGGTCCGCTCCTTGATAAAGTAAAATGGCTTAACATGGGGGGCGGGCATCTGATCACGCGCAAAGGATATGACATAGATCTCTTTATTGCGCTTGCTGATGAATTGCGTCGCAAACATCCCGGTCTGGAAATTATAATTGAGCCGGGGAGTGCTTTCACATGGCAAACCGGTGACTTGGTTACAACTGTATTGGATGTAGTGGAAAATGCCGGAATTAAGACCGGAATAATTGATGCATCATTTGCTTGTCATATGCCTGATTGTCTGGAAATGCCATATCGCCCGGCAATAGAAGAAGCTCTTCCGGATGACGCTTCCGACGATCAGAGCCAAACGTATAGGTTAGGAGGAAATTCCTGCCTGAGCGGAGATTTTGTAGGAGAATGGAAGTTTGCCGATGAGTTGAAAGCCGGAGATATTCTTACGCTTAAGGATATGAATCATTATACTACGGTTAAGACAAATATGTTTAACGGTATCCAGCATCCCTCAATATGGTTGGAAAAGCTCAATGGCGAAAAGATACTACTTCGTGAATACTCCTATGAAGATTATCGCGACAGAATGAGCTGATAATCTATTTATAGTATATATTTAATTGATTTATTAAAAATTACTGATTTATTAAAAATTACCCGAACATATATCATGAAATTAAATCATAATCTGCTTCTTACCGCTACCTCTGCATTGATTTCATTGTCGGCTTTCGGATGGGGGCAGAAAGGGCACGATACTACTGCTTACATCGCTGAATGTCATCTGACTCCGACTGCAAAGGATTCTATTTCCAGAATACTCGGCGGCAAGTCTCTGGTCTATTATTCCAATTGGCCTGATAATGCGTGCCATACGGAAAAGTATGCCTATACGAAGACATGGCATTATAAAAATATCGATGAAGGCCAGGAGTATTCTAAAGTGAAGGATATTAAAGAAGGATCAATTGTATCGGCTCTTAACGAACAGATAGCCATTCTTAACAATCCTCAGACTTCTGATGAAGACAAATGGCTTGCTCTGGTTCTGACTACTCACTTCCTGGGCGATATCCATCAACCTATGCACATGGGCAGACTTTCTGACCGTGGAGGCAATCGTCATGACATCAAATTCTTTAACAGCGGCACTAATCTTCACTCAGCATGGGACAGCAGATTGCCGGAATCAGCCCATAAATGGAGTTATTCAGAATGGCAATATAATATCGACAGAGCCACGCCGGAGGAGGAAGTCTTCATAGTAGAAGGCGGCACTCCCTATTCCTGGGGTGAAGAGACCTACGAGATTGCCAAGAAGGTTTATGATGCAACTCCTATCGGTACTAACGTCGCTTATGATTATATAGCTGATTGGACGCCGGTAATCGAACAGCAATTCCTGCGTGGCGGATTAAGATTAGCCGACATTCTCAATGAGGCGTTTGATCCTGAATATAAAGCCCGCAACGGCATGAAAAATAAAAAATGAATAAATCCGGGAATTTTCCATCGCTCAATCTCCCACCTATGCAGTTGAAAACTCGACTGGATAATGAGATTGTCAAGATATTCGATCCTCTGAGGGATAAATACGTAGCCTTGACTCCGGAAGAGTATGTCAGACAGCATTTTGTCAACTATCTGATGACGGAACTGAAATATCCGGCATCTGTAATGGCTAATGAAATCGGCATCGATCTCAACGGCACTCGCAAGCGTTGCGACACGGTCGTCTTCGGGGCTGATATGAAACCTTTGGTCATTATAGAGTATAAGGCTCCCGGAGTAGAAATCTCACAGACAGTATTCGATCAGATTGCGCGCTATAATATGCAATTGCAAGCGCGCTATCTGATCGTCTCGAACGGAATTCGTCACTACTGCTGCCGCCTCGATTATGATCGGGATACTTATAATTTTCTCCCGCGTATTCCTGAATATAGTTCGATCTCCCATCCCTTCTCTCCAAATTAACTAAATTTTCTGAAAGTTGCAAACTGACACTTCATATCTCGACCTGCTTAATCCTCAGCAACGCGATGCTGTAGTCTATCACGACGGACCATCACTGGTCATAGCCGGCGCCGGATCCGGCAAGACGCGCGTCCTGACTTATAAGATAGTAAATCTGCTTCAGAACGGGTATGAACCCTATCGCATAATGGCACTGACATTTACCAATAAGGCGGCCCGCGAAATGAAAGAGCGCATTACGCAAGTTGTCGGAGAGGAAATAGCATCACGCCTTTGGATGGGTACGTTTCATAGTATTTTCCTGAGGATTCTACGCCGTCATGCAGAGCTTATAGGCTTTAAGAAGACTTTCACAATTTATGATTCCAATGATTCCCGGTCATTAATCAAGATGATCGTCAAAGATCTTGGTCTTGATGAAAAGAACTATAAGCCCTCTACCATAACCTCCATTATCTCCAATGCCAAGAATGCATTGATCTCAGCTGACCAGTATGCCGCAGATCCGGACTGCATGGCTATCGATAAGAAAGCCAATCGCCCGCTGACGGCCAGGATCTTTCAATTATATAGCCAACGTTGCAAGATCGCTGATGCCATGGACTTCGATGACATCCTTTACTATATGAATATCCTCCTGAGGGATAATCAGGACATCCTTCGCCATTATCAGGATTTCTTCCGTTATATTCTTGTCGATGAGTATCAGGACACCAATTTTGCCCAGCATCTTATCATCTCCCAACTTGCCGGAATGAGGAAGAATCTTTGTGTTGTCGGCGACGACGCACAGAGCATTTATTCTTTCCGTGGAGCCAATATCGCAAATATTCTTAACATGGAGAGAAAATATCCCGGCCTGAAGATATTCAAACTGGAACGTAATTATCGCTCCACTCAGAATATCATTAATGCGGCAGGTTCGCTTATTGATAAGAATACGCGCCAAATGCGCAAACACGTCTACAGCGAGAATAAAGTAGGAGAGCCCGTCACTGTGATGAGTACATATTCAGATATCGAGGAAGCATATCTCATTGCCAATATGATATCCCAGTCAAAATACACTCATCATGACAGCTACGATGAATATGCCATTCTTTACCGGACCAATGCGCAATCGCGTGTGCTTGAAGAAAGCCTTCGAAAGCGCAATATTCCTTATCGCATCTATGGAGGCCTGTCGTTCTATCAACGTAAGGAGATAAAAGATGCGATATCATATTTCCGAATGGCGGTTAATCCGGATGATGATGAAGCTCTGCGACGCATAATCAACTATCCGGCGCGAGGCATTGGGGAGACTACAATGAAACGCCTGCAAGGGGCAGCGATAGAAAATGGAGTCAGTGTATGGCAAGTGATATGCAATCCCGACAAGTTTCCTTCCGGTGTCAACAGTGGCACTCAGAAAAAGCTTGATGCCTTCCGCGAAATGACTGAAGAATTCATCGCAGATATTGAAAAGGGAGCAAATGCCTACGAGATCGGACAACTGATCTATAATAGATCGGGAATCCTCAGGGTTCTTGCTCATGATAACACTCCTGAAAGCATTTCCAAGCAAGAAAACCTTTCCGAGCTTCTTGCCGGATTGAAGGACTTCGTTGAAAATCGGCGGGAAGCAGGAGAGGAAGATCTGTCGATGAGTGCTTTTCTAAGTGAAGTGCAATTATCTACGGATCAGGACGAGCAGGATGACATAACCC
>JAIDYR010000076.1:5511-16710 GCA_029057985.1 Muribaculaceae bacterium
AAAGTCACTTTGATGACAGCGCACGCCGCAAAGGGGTTGGAGTTCAAGCATATCTATATCGTCGGGGTTGAAGAGGAGCTTTTCCCGTCAGCTTTGAGTATGGACTCCATGGCTCAGGTTGAGGAAGAGCGCAGACTGCTTTATGTAGCTATCACCCGCGCAAAAGAGACCTGCATGATGACTTATGCCTCCTCGCGCTTCCGCAACGGGCAGACCGTAATGACCAGAGCATCTCGGTTCCTGAGTGATATAGATACCCGCTATCTAAAAATCCGGACGTCAAGCGATCTGGGAAGCGAAGCGACCGACCGTCCATCTTTCCTTGACCCGAGAACTGCTTACAGATCTACTTCATCCGGATTTGGATTCGGCAGCTCAACCGGCTCTTCTTACCAACGGAGATCGGGTGCAGGATACTCCTCTTCACCTGGTTATTCATCATCCGCAACATCCCGGCCTAAATACAGAGCTGAAATTTCATCGGCAAAAAAGACTGTGGCTGTCCATCGAGCCGATCAGGGATCCGACGGGGAATCACTTGCCAGCATGAAATCTTCACAGGGACTGCTTAAAATCGGCGCGAAGATCGAACATTCAAAGTTCGGAATAGGGGAGATTATCAAGTTGGAACACGTCAGCGGAAATGACATGATGATGGTCGACTTCGGCGTAGTAGGAGTGAAAAAGCTTCTTCTGCGATTTGCTAAATTCAAATTATTATAAGACTTCTTTAAAACTCTCGACGACTTGCATGCGTCAATATTTTATATCATGGAAACAGAGACCAAAACCAATATGCCTAAAGCAGACTTCCGACGCAAACCGGAATGGCTCAAGATTCGCCTGCCTCGAGGATTTAAGACAAGTCAGGTAGTAGGACTTCTCAATGAGAAGCACCTGCATACTATCTGCAGTTCAGGCATGTGTCCTAACCGAGGAGAATGTTGGGGAGCAGGAACAGCGACATTTATGATCGGAGGAAACATCTGCACCCGCAACTGCCGCTTCTGCAATGTCACTCACGGCAAACCTAATCCCCTTGAAGAAAGGGAAATTGAAGATATTGTCACATCAATAAAGGATCTCGGTCTCAAGCATGCGGTTATCACTTCAGTTGATCGCGATGACCTCCCTGATCTGGGAGCCGGACATTGGGCTCGCCTGATTCGACGCGTCAAGCAGGAATGTCCGGGGGTGACGATGGAAGTGCTGATTCCGGATTTCCAAGGCAGAAAAGAACTTATTGATATAGTGATAGCGGAGAAACCTGATGTTATCTCCCACAATATGGAGACTGTCAGACGTCTCACTCCCGAAGTGCGGACATTTGCCACCTACGATATGTCGCTTGAAGTAATACGCCATATTGCAGCTTCGGGCATTCGAAGCAAGAGCGGAATTATGCTCGGGCTCGGAGAGACCGAAGAAGAAATTATCCGCACAATGGATGATCTGCTTGAAGCCGGATGCGAAGTGATGACCATAGGACAATATCTTCAGCCGACAAAAGACCATTATCCGATCCGTGAATACGTGACGCCCGAGAAGTTTGCGGAATATGCAGAAATTGGAAAGAAGAAAGGCTTCCGTCATATAGAATCCTCTCCGATGGTGCGCAGCAGCTACCATGCAGAGAAACACGTCCACTAATTTGGAATCCAATTTATCAAATGATTCGCAATAATATCAAGACGGAGGTCTACGATGGACTCCAACCTTATGGGGAAATCCTTGAGAGGCAAAGGGCTCTATTTGAGGTAATGGTAGCTGAAAAGCGTGCAAATGGGAAAGTAAGGGAAGAGCATCTCATCATGGTGGAGCATACCCCGGTCATCACTCTCGGCAAACATGCCAAGACGGAGAATCTCCTTTTCAGTGTAGAGTCGTTGCAAAAGAGGGGCATAGAAGTCTTTCGGATAGAGAGAGGCGGAGACGTGACCTTTCACGGGCCGGGCCAACTCGTGGTCTATCCGTTAATCGATCTGGAAGCGTATCATCTTGGAATAAAAAAATATATAGAACTGCTTGAAGAGGCGGTGATCCGCACCATTGGAGAATATGGCATAATAGGAGAAAGAGTAGAGGGAGCTACCGGAGTCTGGATCGGTAAGGATACTCCGGCAGAACGTAAGATTTGCGCCATAGGTGTAAAATGTTGCAGATACGTTACAATGCACGGACTCGCCCTTAATGTCAACACTGACCTCTCAGCCTTTACTCTGATCAATCCATGCGGATTCATTGATAAAGGAGTGACATCTATCTGCCGTGAGACAGGCGGAGCTGTAGACTTACGCGAAGTAGCCGGGCGATTACAATTTCATTTGCTTTCTCTGCTGCATAATATTTCAGAAAGAAAAATGCAGAGAGACTCTAATCCCTGAATGAGGAGCGTCAGGTACATTTCTATAAGTCAGACGCCAGATATAATCAAGACGCAGACAAGTAAGAATGTTGTCGATCCCTACTCCAAACTCGATATAAGGTTTTGAGGTAAGTCGCGCGGTTGCCGAACCTTCAGGAAATCTAAAGAGTGCCGTATTTTTTTCCGGATCATTTTTTGAAGTAAGGCCTCCCATGAGACCCTTGAATGTTATTACCTCCCGAAGTTTCAGTCGCTTCACTCCCGGGATATGGTTGAAAAGGATACCGTTACCGAAATATGTCATATCAAGCGAACCATAATAATCCAAAGGAAATTCCATAGGATTCATAAGGGAATATGATTCGTTTTGAATGGTAAAGGAAAGATTGGCATTCGGCCACATGAGAGAAGGATAATCTACCTGACTCCATATCTTTCCTCCTTTCAGGATGATATCCGCACATCCGAATGCTGAAAACCATAATCGCTTAGATAGAGAAATCTCCGTTGAATTAAGGCAGTAAGTATTTCCAAGTAATCTGGCCGGCATGTAAATATGGGTCAGTTTTACAACCGGCGCATCATTATTTACAGGGACGCGGACGCTTCGGCCCTGATAAAATTTTTCACCCGGAGCATAGCGTAACTCAACCTTGAAGCCGGCTTGAATAATTTTCGATATCTGATGGTCATGACCATCGATAAACGGCATCCAGGGAGTATCGTGATAAATATTATGAGTAAATGAACCTAAGAATGAGAAATGATTGGAGAGTTCTACCTGATATGTAGCGCCCGCTTCGCGATGATAGAGAGCAAGACGAGTCTTCTCCCGACGTAAAGACAGGAAGACGTTGTCATTATTAGTGTATGTGTAATGCTGTCCTATCGCATCGAGATCATATTTATAATGAAGGCGCAACGAATTGATCGGGAACTCCCTTGAGTGATAATTTTTATGGGCAATACTATATTCAAGTTCGGCATTATATTTGACTTTATGATCCTTAAAGCCATAGGCGACATATCCCCGACCGAACCAGTGGGGGGAAAGATTTGCCGTTGTCAACCCGCCTATACGAAGGCGTGCCCCTTCAATAGTATTATATGAAATCAAAGTGTTGATAGGCCCGAAATCAAACTTTGAATCTTTGCTTGTAGCTACATATCCGGATACGAGAATCTTCAGTATTTTCTCTCCCCAATATATCGCGGGATATTGACGGAGCCTGCTCATCATACTCCCCATGTCGCCTTCAGCCCGCGATAGTGGAATCATGCGGAAATCATTCCATTTATCCCAAGGTTGCAGATTTGCATTTTCGAAGACAATATAGTTGTTAGCATCATAGAGAAAGTTATGCAGGGATGCATCGAGATTAAAGTCCGGTCGATCATATCGGCTGACTCTTCGGGCATACATCGAGGGGACGTTGGACATTACCGAAAGCTCAAGCGAAATATCATCGAGACTCTTATGGCGCTTGCCATAGGAATCCTTGTAATATTCCTGGGTTATGAAGATATTGTCGACATAATTGAGATTAATATAACGTGGCACCCTCATCTCCACTTTTCTGACAAAACAGGTTGAATCTCCTTCCTCTACATACAATTTTCCCATAAATCCGAATGATTCCGGAGAATGAGGAGAGAACTCAAGAGTTATGTGTTTTTTGCCATCAATAAGAATCGTATCCCCAAGATAATACTTATAAAAATTATCTGCAATATGAGAAAGAGGGGAGACAAAACGCTGTTGCATCAGAGGAATTGATTCTGAATAGATATCAGACTCGGTTAAAACGTCTTCAAGCATCTTTCCAATATTTTCATTCCCGAGTTCATCATCGATTCCTACGCTGCGGTCAGCTTTTATTATTGTCTTGTCCTTAAGAAAATTCAGAGAATGAAGAATAGTACCCGCTTTCTCACGCAAGGATAAAAGGACCACGGGTAATCGGGTATGCACTGCAGTATCTGCATATGATTCAAGTATCCTCTTGCGATCATGCTGATTGAAATCCTCAGGCCTGACATTATTGATCCCATATACAATTTTTGTATAGAAATCTTCGGAATATTCCGGTAAAATTCGAGGGTCGCCCAATTCTTTTGTTGAGCGTATTTTCTTCATCAAGGCATAAGCAGGGTTGTCTTTTTTTGAGTATCGCCCGCTGAAGCCGGTGATTTCCACTCCATTCAGGTCTGTCACTCTGATAACGTCGATTTCTTCGGGAGAAGGTATCGGTATTGAATCATTATTGATATTCCGGGCAGCTACATTCAAGCAAGATAATAATGAAATTAAGAAAAGGAAGGAAATGGTTATCCTTTTCCCGATGATATTTATTATCTTTGCATTAATCATGTTTTGACTTCGGATTTAATCGGCAAGATGCCTTCGGAGAAAGCTTGGATTAATTAAGAATATGACTTCTTTTATCGATTAATATATGAAAGAAATTGAGAGAAAATATATGGTTATTTCTGACAGTTACAAAGACTTGGCCATTAACAGATTTGAGATTAAGCAATGGTATCTTAGTCGCGACAAGAATCGGATTGTGCGTGTTCGAATTCGTGATAAAGCAGCATTCCTTACCATTAAAGGAGCAACTTACGGAATCGAGCGTGATGAATTCGAATATCGGATTCCCGTCGAAGATGCCCTTTCGATGCTTCCGTTGGCAGATGGAAGAGTTATTGAAAAGACACGTTATATTGTGGATTATTCGGGCCACAAATGGGAAGTCGATGAGTTTCACGGCTCTCATCAGGGACTCGTTTTGGCTGAGATTGAATTAGAATCAGCTGATGAAGCTTTTGATTTGCCTCATTTTGCAGGAAAAGAGGTAAGCGACGATCCCCGATATTTCAATTCATCGCTGGCTAATCCGGATTCATAAAGTAATTGTTGGAATTGTAAGCCTGCTATTTCTCTGATTCAGCCTCTCTTTCAAGCACAAGTTTTACCTCCTGGAAAAGTTTCGATGCAAACACAAAATCATTCAGGCTTTCTGATTTTGCACGGAATATATTCTTATCATTGCCTATCCAATCGCAATGACCTTTATTGATAAAGATTATCTTCTCACCAATACCAAGCACAGAATTCATGTCATGGGTATTGATAATAGTCGTCATGCCATATTCGTGAGTAATATCCGAGAGGAGCTCATCGATAAGGATAGAAGTCTTGGGATCCAGGCCGGAGTTAGGCTCATCACAGAAAAGATATTTCGGATTCAAAGCGATAGCTCTTGCTATGGCCACACGCTTCTGCATACCTCCGGAAATTTCAGAAGGATATTTATTGTCAGCATTCTCAAGGCCTACCCGACGTATACAGAAATGGGCTCTTTCAAGTTGCTCTGAGTGAGAAAGCGGAGAAAACATTTTCAGAGGAAACATCACATTGCCAAGTACCGTCTCATTATCAAATAGAGCCGATCCTTGAAAAAGCATCCCTATTTCCGAACGCAATTGCCGCTTCTCCTGATCATTCAGACTGCGCATTTTGCGACCGTCATATAAGATTTCACCTTCTTCCGGAGTCATCAGTCCGATAAGACATTTCATGAAGACAGTCTTACCTGATCCGCTCTGACCTATTATAAGGTTCGTCTTCCCGGTATCGAACGTAGCGGTTATATCATATAGGATCCTTTGGCCGTCAAACCATTTGGACACATTTTTCGCTTCTATCATATTTCATTTATTTGAAGGAGATTATTGGAGGAGAAGTTTGGTCAGGATGACATCGGCCAAAAGAATAAGAATCGAACTTGCCACTACTGCATTCGTACTTGCCTTACCGACTTCCAATGCGCCTCCCTTTACATAATAGCCATAAAAAGCAGCTACAGAGGAGATGATATACGCAAAGACTATTGTCTTGATGATGCCATACCAGACATACCATTCCGTGAAGAACGCCTGAATACCATAATTATACGTCTCCACGGTAAGCATCGAAGTAAATTGGGCGATAAACCAACCTCCGACCAGGCCGAAGAACATCGAAAGCACACAAAGCACCGGGACGAACAGAGTAAAACCCAAAATTTTCGGAAGGACTATGAAATTGGCTGAATTCACCCCCATAATCTCCATAGCGTCAATCTGCTCTGTTACTCTCATCGTGCCGATCTCAGAGGCTATGTTACTTCCGACTTTACCTGCAAGAATAAGACACATCATCGAACTTGAGAATTCGAGAAGAAGGATCTCGCGGGTTGCAAGTCCGGTGGAATACGATGGAATGAGAGGGGAGACGATATTCAAAGTCATCTGAATACATATCACTGCTCCGATGAATAGAGATATGATGATGACTAAAGGAATGGAATCAACTCCAAGTTTATAAATCTCGAAGATCAGAGACTTGAAAAACACGTTCCATTTATCGGGTGCCCGGAACACCTGAGTCAGAAACATACAGTATTTTCCAAAGGTCTTTATAGACGATACAATCATTTCTTAAGTAATTTTCGATAATTGCACTCTTAACAGGCATTATTCAATACCGTACGCGCTAATTATGAGTGCAAATTTACAAAAATTTCGTGAAAATCCCCTTAATATAGAGAAAATTTATTAACTTTGTAGATAATGGCGGACCTCGCTAACCATCGGTTTCAGCTCAAGTCGCCCTACCAAATATTGCTGTCTTAATTTTAGAACTTACTTTTAAAGACCAACATTATGTTGATTATCGGCATAGCCGGAGGCACCGGCAGCGGCAAATCCACCGTAGTAAGGAAAATCATCGAATCTCTGCCTGCTGATGAAGTGGCTGTTATCCCTCAGGATTGTTATTACAACGACAATCATCATATCCCGATTGAAGTGCGCCGAGGAATGAATTATGACGAGCCGGCAGCCATTGAATGGGCGCTACTTGAAAAGCAACTCCGGGATCTTAAGGAGGGCAAAAGTATCGAAATGCCTCAATATGATTTCATAACTTGCTCAAGATTACCTGAAACAGTCCATATCGAACCTCGCGAAGTAGTCGTCGTCGAGGGCATTCTAATGCTTACCCAGCCTGAACTTCGCGACATGATGGATGTTAAGGTATTTGTTGATGCCGATGCAGATGACCGCCTGATCCGTGTTATCAACCGTGACTGCGTGGAGCGCGGGAGAACTCCCAAGATGGTAATCGACAGATACGAGGAAGTCCTTAAGCCGATGCATGAGCTCCACATAGAACCTTCAAAACGCTATGCCGATCTTATTATACCTCAAGGAGGACATAATAAGGTAGCCATCAAACTCCTTACAGATTATATCCGATCACTCCTTCCCTCATCACGCAAATAAGACATGGGATTATTTAATTTCAAGCGTAAAGACCCAAAAAATACTTCTTCGGAATCAACGAAAGAACCTCAGCAGGATCTGTCTGCCATTCTTAACGCATCTGATGACTCTGCATTCGGAGTTTATGCCGAACTCCCTCCGGAAGCTGATGACAAGACGGAGCCAACCCTATCAGATCGCAATTCTGAACCTGACATGCGGCTTAAGGTCACTCCTGTAGATATCATAGAAGAGGCTGCCGCCGGTCAGCCGGAAGGAAAAATTCAAGGAGAAATCATCACACCGGAGAAAGGGATTTTGCGCACTAAAGATCTTGTAAAGCGCTATGGGAGACGCACGGTTGCCAATCATGTCAGCATTGAAGTCAGACAAGGAGAGATTGTCGGCCTGCTCGGACCGAACGGCGCAGGCAAGACTACTACATTTTACATGACTACCGGACTGATAACTCCTAATGAAGGTAGAATATTTCTTGATGAAAAGGATATAACCTCACTCCCTGTCTATAAACGCGCGCAATTGGGGATAGGCTATCTCGCTCAGGAAGCAAGTGTCTTCCGAAAGCTTTCGGTTGAGGACAATATCCGCGCGATTCTGGAGATGACAAATCTAAGCAAGGCCGAACAAAAAGATAAACTTGAATCGCTTATTGAAGAGTTCAGCCTGCAGAAAGTAAGAAAAAACCTCGGCGACAGACTCTCCGGCGGAGAACGACGACGCACCGAGATAGCCCGATGTCTGGCCATTGATCCGAAATTTATAATGCTCGACGAGCCTTTTGCAGGAGTTGACCCAATAGCGGTAGAGGAGATTCAATCTGTCGTCTATAAACTCAAGGATAAGAATATCGGGATTCTCATTACTGACCATAACGCACCCGAGACCCTATCCATTACCGATCGGGCATATCTGCTCTTTGAAGGGAAAATCCTCTTCCAAGGGACTTCGGAAGAACTTGCTGAAAATCCAATAGTCAGAGAAAAATACCTCGGAAGAAACTTCATGTTCCGCAGAAAGAAGTTTGATTGAAATGAAGGATAAAGTGATGAAAGCTGCCGATGGAGAGAACGTTCTCCTCCGCCGACTTATTATTCTTGCTGCCTGCTTCTTTGTGGCCATACTCATAGCGGGTGCTGCCGCTATGTGGATTGGCGGGTTCTTCGAGCCTATGAGCAGAGAGAGTTTTCTTGCCCAAAGCGTAGCTCAGAATTTAATTGGATTCATTGGCTCTTCTTTAGTATTCGCATGGATAGTATCTAATAGACCCATAGCTTTCGTTGGTCTGTCGGAGCCGGTCAGCTGGCGTCCGTTTGCAGGCGTGGTAATCGCTTATCTTATCGGAATACCTTTCCTCAATCAACTGATTTATTACAATAATCAAATGCATCTTCCCGCCGCTATGGAAGGAATAGAGACCTATATGCGTCAGATGGAAGACAGCGCCGCAGAAGTCACTAAAATAATTCTTTCTTCTACATCCGCAGGCGGATTAATTTCCGGAGTATTAATTGTAGGGCTGCTCACAGGAATAGGGGAGGAAATGCTTTTCAGAGGGGCCCTACAAAGGACTCTTACGGCGTATGCTCCTATGAGACAATGGAGTATATGGGTAGCAGCAACAATCTTTTCTGCCGTCCATATGCAATTCTTCGGCTTCTTTCCCCGATTATTGCTCGGTGCATTCTTCGGTTATATTCTTTATTCTACAGGATCCCTATGGCCGGGGATCTTTGCCCATGCTCTCAACAACAGCCTCGTGATTGTGACCGCATGGATAGCATCCCGCAATCCTGACTCAGGATTGATCGCTGATGAATGGGGCGTAGAGACCGCCGGATTTCCTTGGCAGGCAATACTGAGCCTGACGGTGCTGATTGTGTTCTTCAAATATTGTTACAATTATTTCTTCAATGGCAAAGAAAGAAAGTACCTCTGCTAAACCTACGTTCCGGAGTATCCTGTCAGATATCAGGAAAGGCTTGTTTGCCCCCGTCTATATCCTGATGGGGGAAGAGACTTATTATATAGATAAATTGGTAGAGACTCTTGAAGATAGGGTGGTGCCTGCAAAAGATGACCGGGAATTTAATTCCGAAACCTTTTATGGTCAGGATGCTGATCTTGGGAAAGTAATAGCTTCCTGTCAGGCATATCCTTTTATGGCTGACCGGAGGATTGTATTACTTAAAGAAGCTCAAAGTATGCAGCGCGCCAAGCAGCAACTTGAAGTGCTTGCTTCCTATGTAGAACGTCCTAATCCGGGATGCGTCTTTGTAATGTCGTTCAAGGGGGATACTCTCAATGCCACTTCCAATCTTCTGAAAGCAGCCAACAAATCGGGAGATTCCATTGTATTTACCAGCAATAAACTGCGCGATTACGAACTCCTGGCACCAATAAGTGAATATTGCCGCAATCTTAAGGTAGGAATTTCCGGAGATGCAATCCAGACTCTTATCGATTATATTGGCGCTGATCTCACTTCACTTTTCGGAACAATCGATCGACTAATGCTTTTCGGAGCCGAACAAACAGGACGTATCACTCCTGAAATGATCGTGGAGAATGTGCGACAGGTCAAGGAGTATTCCGGGTTCGATCTTCAAGCCGCTCTTGCAAGAAAGGATTATACGCTTTGTATGCGCATTGCCAAGTCATTTAAATATAATCCCGCTGCCAATCCGGTTGCAATGATCGTAGGATTTCTATTCGGCTTTTTCTCAAAACTTCTAATGATTCAGATGTCGGGTCAGACGACTCCACAGGGGCAGATGGAAGTCATCGGAAGTAAAAGCCAATATGCTTTTCGCGATTATTCAGAGGCATTGCGCAGATTCTCGCCTGCACAGACTGTAAATGCAATCCATCTACTGCGCGAATTGGATGTCAAATCGAAAGGGGTCGGAAGTTTTCAGGATCAGCATGATCTGCTGCTCGAGTTTATCTTCAACGTATTTGCAGGCAATGGCCCGCGTTATAATAAATGATTCAAGTTTCTCTTCGATTCTAAAATAAAACTACTCCGGATGATATTGTATTTTTCGGCCTCCGGCAATAGCGAGGCAGTCGCAAGACGCCTTGGCATCCTTCTTGATGAGAAAGTCTTCTCTATCCTTGACCAATCTCCTTCACACATAGTGATTGAAGGGGAATCATTTGGATTGGTTTTCCCTATTTATTCCTGGGGAGTTCCTCCTATTGTGACAGATTATATAGGTCATCTTAACTCTGAGGCCATAAAGACATTAAAAAGCAAACCGATATGGATGGTCTGCACGTGTGGCGACGACGTAGCGATGGCGCCCGAAATGCTGAAGAAGGCTCTTGCCACAGCAGGTCTTTGTCTTTCGGGAGGGTGGAGCCTTCAGATGCCGAATACTTACGTTCTTTTGCCGGGATTCGACGTTGACTCCAAAGAGATTGAAGACCGGAAATTGAAGTCATCTCAGGCGAGAATGATTGAACTTGCCGAAAAAATAGCGAATGAAAAATGGGAAGAAGAATAT
>JAIDYR010000077.1 GCA_029057985.1 Muribaculaceae bacterium
CAATCCATGGAAGACCTCTTGCCGAGTGAATATGCCAAACGGTACGATATTAAACCTTGGAATCTTCCCGACCCTGACTGACCAAAACGCCAACAAACAACGACCTCAAAATACTACGAAGAAGCCCGAACATCCCCAACGTTCGGGCTTCTTCGCGCCATTTTGCCCAATTGGGCAATACGTGCTTCACCGTATGCTTACTCTTAACAAAGCCTTTCCATTGTATAAAGACTCTTTTAACTCCTTTTGCTTAGTATCCGACAATGATTTACAATAAGAGGATGCCTTTTCAATAATTTTCTCGGAGTTTAGAAGTTTCAACATATACTATTGATATTATTTTATTATTGAGTCAGAACGAGGATTATGTCGGTGGGAAGATTTACGGGCAGACTCCGGAGTTGTATTTGCATAGCAATAGACACAGCCGTGTGGACAGGTGTTATACGCTCCTATGTCTTTGGATGATACGCACCCGCAATATTGGCGTTGCCCTAAGTCACGATTTCCACGAATGCGGATGGCATAAAGGCTATCCGATACTTTCCATGCACCTTCCGGTAAAATCTCTTCCTCGAAAATATTTCGTTCAATTGACCCAAGCCTGATACCAAGATAATCCATCAGATACTTATCCTGCCATGCTATGCGCGATATAAGTTCGTCATCCACACATCTATTATGCGCAATGCCATATTTTGCCAAATCTATTCGCTCGCTACATGTAGTAAGTGTGAAATTCCAACCGCATTCACGGTTCATTGCCGACAGTTTTTCAGCGAATTCGATCATTAAAGTCTCATTCCACTCAAAATAGTTGACACCATGCTTTTCGAGATTAGACTTGACCTTGCGATATGAGGCAATATCTACAAAGCTGAATACAAGTTTTTCGGTATAACCCTTAAGCTGATCCCCGATATTTCTAACTTTTTCAAGCAAATTATCAAGGCACATTTTATCAGTGAGTATCATCGGGTCAAATCTCCAGACTACACTCCCTTTGCCCAATTTATCAGCAAGTGTCTTGAAAGTCTCAATACGTTGAGCTAATGTTGGCACTCCGGGTTCAAGCCTCTCTGATTCATAGTCATTAAGAGTATATTGTATATAGCAACGTATACTCTTTTCTTGTAGCCGCTCAAGATAAGGTATCAGAGGTGCCGGATTCTTTGACCAAAAGACAATAAACCGCACATCCTGAAACGATACATAATTATCGATTCCATTAAAAGGATTGCGCCAAAGGCAATATCCTTTTTCAAGTCGATCAAAAAACCATTCGGAATAAAAAGCAGGAATATCCGTGGCCCTGCTCGCTGACAATATCATTGGGGCCAAAGCATTAACCTCGGTACCATCTTCCTTGCCTATTTTCACTCTTTTTAGTTTCACGATACAAAATTAATCAATGCAACTGCCAAAACATTGCACTGCAGCTATAAATAATGTAAATTATTTAACTATGAATCTCCAATAATCACTCAATACTAAAAAGTTCCCACTTTTATACAAATAAATTTTGAATTAAGATCTGAATACAATCAAAATTTGCCATTTATGACCCTAAACGCAATAAGGAGTCAGCCATTCAAACAAATTAATTTGTTTGAATGGCTGACTATAAATTATTTACTCAATTATGAGAGTTTTAATACTCCACGTCGTTGAAAAAGTAGTCGGCGTTGGAGGGGTAGTCGGGCCAAATGGCTTAA
>JAIDYR010000078.1 GCA_029057985.1 Muribaculaceae bacterium
GTATTGTCGGTGTCGAGCAGTCCATTGATATTTTCACTATCTCCCTCGTATGCTAATGATAGCTGATTTTTGAGGTCGTTGAAGCGATTGTTTACAGGCGTAGCCGAAAGCATAAGCACTTTGGTTTTCACTCCCGGCTTTATAACACGGTTCATAAGACGGAGGAAGCGGTTCTCGCGTTCTTCGCCTGTTTCTTCGTTAGTTGAGATTTTGCCACCATTGCGGAAATTATGGCTTTCGTCGATAACGACAAGATCATAATTACCCCAGTTTATATAATCGAGGTCAAGTCCCCCGGCACTCTTACCCCGGTCGCGGGAGAGGTCAGAGTGAAAAAGAATATCATACCGCAAACGGTCGGCTGCAATAGGATTGTTCCGATAGTTGGCACGGAAAGTAACCCAGTTCTCATAAAGTTTCTTCGGGCATAAGACAAGAACGGACTTATTGCGGTTTTCGTAATACTTTATAACCGAAAGCGCGGTAAAGGTCTTGCCGAGACCTACGGAGTCTGCAAGTATGCAGCCATTATATTTTTCAAGTTTGTTGATGATTGCCAGAGCTGCGTCACGCTGGAAATTATAGAGTTTACTCCATATCTGCGAGTTGCGGAAGCCGGTTGCTTCGTTGGGCAACACGTCCTCTGAAATATCTTCGAGAAATTCGTTGAAGATGTTATAGAGTGTTACAAAATAAATGAAGTCCGGGGAATTTTCACGATATACACTTTCGATGTTGTCGATAATGGTGTCGGTAACATCTTTGAAAGAGTCAGTATCGCGCCATAAATTATCAAAACTCCGAAGATAATTGTCGGTCTCTGTTGTAAACGGCACACCGACTTTAATTTGATTCAGTGTATTGCCACTTTCGCATCCGAGTTCAGTAGTCGTAAACTCGTTAAACTGTGGTATGCTAATAGTGTCTTTATCGTTTACGACCGTAAGGTGTGGATTTACGATATTGTCAGTAATGTTGGAACGGAAACGCGCCTTGCTGCGAATCCATTCAGCACATTCACGAGCAATGGCTTTTTGAGATAAACGGTTGCGAAGCCTTATCTCAAAATCTGAACCGTAAAGAGTACGTTCTCTGTTGAGCTTTGGAATATAAAACTCTCGCTTTTGTTTCGATGAACGCTCAGTATTGAACGTAGGAGATGTAAAAATAAAACGTAGTTCCTCTATATTTGACAATTCTTCTTTCAACGCTTCAAAAGCATAGATAGAGAAAGTGGCGGCGGCAATGGATAATATTGTACCATTGCGAAGCTGCCGTCGGAGTTCATCTACGACTTTCGTATTGATATTGTCAAATATAATGGGTTGTTCCATTAAAGCACTAATACCTCATTGTGCCTTAATGAGAATATCTCGTTGGTAGTGAATTAAAATAAAAAAGCGCAGGCACTGTTGCTTGTTGCTGCCTGTGCTTCGAGGCTTCCTACGGCCATTCCATCCAGGACAGCAACGCAGAGCCTACGCATAGGTATATATACATAGCCACACATCCATCATTATGACGGATGTGCGGCAGGCATAATCATACCTACCGCAAGCATCTACCATTGCCTTGTCTTTTGATGGAATCGAGTTGTAGGAATTTCGAAGCAAAAAGACAAGCGTCAAGTAAACGCTCTTTAGTATGTCTGCATCCCACCCTCAGGCCCCATAGCGGGCTCTGCAGGCGCTATGCAACTGCAAAGTTAGCAATTTTTTCTGAGATTTAATATAATATATCCCGGAGAATAAACATTCTTATTCAACGGGGTATCAAAATTAATGTTTAACTTTGGGCATGGATAATTCGGATCAAGCTATTATAAATTATTGCTATCCGATTTTAGATAATGAGGCCGTCTCTATTGCTTTGACCCATGATGTTTTTGCATTGGCACAAAGAAACTCCTTGAATGAAAGCGGATACATAAATAATGAGCGTATGCGGCCAACTCCAAAAGAAGTCAGATCCGACAATACAAACTCAAGCAACGATCCGGCTGCCACCACATGAAGTTCCGGAAAAAAGAGCTAATAGATCCTGCCGTAATTCAAGGTTAATCTCAATAAAATATTTAAAGGATTCCCCTAAATGTCTAATCGAACTTGATTTTCCTACTTGCCGGGCACCACAAATCAAGAGCGGTTTGCGCTCCGGATCACTCTTCCACTCCTCTAATTCTTTATCTATTTCTCTTGATATATACTTCATATTATAAAGATAGATCTTATATATTAAATATCAAATACTTAACATATTTTAAGACAAAAATCAGAGGAATAATCGATCAATTTCGGAGAAAAGTCAGAGGAATAATCAATCGATTTTGGATAAAAGTCAGAGGAATAACAGGGAATTTTAGTATCAAGATCAGGGGAATCAGATTATTGAGACAAGACGGGGGGCATTCTGACCTCTGTCTCTGAAGATGGCCAGCCGACGCTGCTCAAGGGCCTTTATGAGTTCGAGTTTTTTGGATTTGGATCCGATGGATATTTTAAGCTTATCTCCGTTTCTTAATAGGATTGTCATCCAAGCTAATAGGCCGTTCTTATATCCGGCAATATCTTCGATTGGAAAAGTCTTCGTAGAATAAGCATCCTTACCAAATGATAAAGTAGCGGCCGTAGCCAGACCATTCGGCACGAGCGAAAACGCGCGCTCATCCACTACTATAGATCCGTTGGATAGATTATACATCGGGCCCCAAGTAGCCCCGAAAGATTCTTGATTATACATAGAGTTAATGATCTAATTATAAAGGACGCGATTGCCAAAAGCTATCGCGTCCTTTATTAAATGTAGTATATTATTATTTTACTGATTTGAGCACTTTGCGGTCAATCTCCACAGGATATTTTTTGCGGAGTGCCGAGATCCATTCTTCTTCGAGTGCCTCCTGGTAATCACTTGTCACCTGACCTTTGACATCTTCTACCTCTTCGGGAGCCGTTAGTACGCGGCCGTCGAGAATAAGAGCAGTAGTGAAGTTCGAATTGGAGGGAGTCGCATTCCCTTCGCCAAACATCAGAGCGTCAACAAGTGCATTCTGGCCTTTGGCCATGAGAATGCGATCTACTGTCGCTTCTCCCTTGAATTCCTTCTTAAGCCGACTTACTGCCTCCGCCTTTGGAAGTTCGGCAAAACGTTGGGCTATCGCATTGGCTACAGAATCATTCTTTGCCTGAACAAGAATACCTTTTGCGCGGGGTTCAACCCATTTGTAGTCATCGCGGTGAGACTGGAAGAATGATTCGAGACCTTCCTTATCCTGCCCTGCGCGATTCCATACATTCTTTACGCTCGACTCATAAAGGAGTGAGCCATTGCGGTATTCATGGAGAAGATTGCGATATTCCGGCTGATTTGCCTCAAGCCAGTCTTCCTCTGCCTCAACAAGATTACGAGACAGGAAAGTTTCTACACCCTCATCTACAAATTTGAGCGCAATATCTTTGTCGGGTTGAATCGAGCCACGAAGTGTAGCCTTGAAGTCTCCGATTGTATATGCCTTCTTGCCGATATTGACAAGAGCCTGCGAATCGATGGTTGTGTTTACATAGAATGTAGAGTCAAGTCCATTCTTGGCGAGTTCTGCTTTCAATGCCGCGAGGCCATCTTTATTGATGGAGCCTTTGTGCTTTTTACTTAATCTTTCAATCTGATTTTTACGAACGAGAGCAAAACGATCGTCCTGCGGATTCTGGATACGACTCAATTCCGAAGGTTTCATTTCTTCAAGAGTCGGAGCGCCCTTTGCATCATACTTATAAATGATATGCCAACCAAACTGGGAGCGGAAAGGTTCGCTAAGACTCTTATTGGGGAGCTCGAAAGCTACTGTTTCGAATTCGGGCACCATCTGCCCGGCTCCAAACCAGGGAAGCATTCCTCCCTGCCGCGCAGATCCGGGATCCTGACTGAATTCGCGGGCGAGAGCTTCAAACTTGGAGGGATCAGCCTTTGCGACAGCATAAATGCTGTCGATGCGTGCTTTATTGGCATCCAAAGCTGCCGATCCACCTTCCTTAGGATCCATAAGAAGAATATGACCGACACGGACCTGACCCATGGCCGGGCGACGACCTGTCACCTTGATCAAGTGATAGCCCATGCGTGTCTCTGTCAGATCCGACACTTCACCCGGCTTCATTCCGAAAGCTACCTTCTCGAAAGAATAGGGGTAGCGTCCTGCTACCATATAGCCGAGATCTCCTCCCCGCTGGCTTGTGCCGCGGTCCTGGGAATACTGCTTGGCGAGTTCGCCGAAGTCTGCCCCATTTTTTATTTCCTTATGAAGCGAATCGAGGAAGGCCTTCGCCTTTGCGTCTTCCGTCGGCTTGCCGGTCTTGAAAATCATGATGTGGCTTGCTTCCACCTCTTCCTTTCCACGCTCGCACGCTTCCTTTACAAGATTATTGAGGAATACTGAGTCAGCGAGATATGGAGCGGCCAGATCATGCTTATACTGCGTCATCTCCTGACGGAAGGATGCCGTCGTATCGACACCATTAGCCATTGCATCGGCTACCTTCAGGCGATAGTTGACAAACATTTCCACATATTCATCCAGTGGCTGGGGAGCCATCTGCTGCTGGGAATTCTTATGATAAAGATATTCGAATTCCGATTTGGGCACATCCACGCCATTGACCTTCATGATCACCGGATCCTTAGCCGCCCATGCCAAGGCGCACACGCCAAGTCCTGCTCCGAGCAGAATTTTAGTTTTCATCGAGTTATTCGGTAGTATTTGGAAATACGTAATTATTTTTTCGTCATTCTTTAATAGGCCGACTCCAAGTCGCCGGCACATAATTGACTTAACTATTAAACGGAATCCGCATCAAAAAATTATATACCCCACTCCGGAGCAGGCATAAATTTAGATATATTCAGATTACAATCGGCAAGGCATATTCCTTATTATTCAAAAAAGTGTTTCTCAAGCGAAACGCTTTCTTTTAATTCTCCTTTTAATTGCTCCAGGAGGATAGGAATTTTATACGCATAAGGCGAATTTCTTCCTCAGTATATTCATCGCCGAATTCCTGTATGGCTCCTTCGAGATCATCCTCTTCCGAAGCTCGGAAAAAATCGAGTATTTCTTCCTGACACTCCTCCTCAAGGATTTCGTCGAGATAATAATCAATATTAATTTTTGTGCCTTCCTCGGCTATGGCTTCGAGTTCGGTGATCATCTCATCGAATTCCAATCCTTTTCCGTCGGCGAGTTCCTCAAGATCAATCTTGCGATCTACGCCTTGAATAAGATATATCTTGGTCTTACTTCTGTCGGCCACTACACGCACTTTGATATCTGCCGGACGTACGATCTCATTTTCTTCAACGTATCTCGCGATTATATCGATAAATTCATGACCGAATTTCCGGGCCTTGCCTGACCCTACACCGGATACATTTGAGAGTTCCTCGATCGATATGGGATAACTCGTCGTCATAGCCTCCAGAACGGGATCCTGCACTACGACATAGGGTGGCACGCCGAGTCGTTTGGCAATCGATTTTCTCACATCCTTGAGAATTGAGAACAATACATTGTCGGAAGCGCTTCCTGCAGGAGCTCTCGGACCTTCGTAATATCCGTCATCAAAATCTGAAGCCTCGACTATCTTGAAGGAACCCTCGGGCAGACGAAGGAAGGCATCTCCGAGGCTCGTCACCTTGAGAATACCATAATTTTCGAAGTCGTGGCTGAGATAGCCGGAAATGACAGCCTGCTGCGTGAGGGCATTAAGAAATCTATCCTCCACATCACTCAATGCCCCGAAATATTCAAGTTCATCATGATGATTGGCTTCCGCTTCTTCCGTGAGTCGGCCTGTAAGGAATGCTACTAAATATTCAGATTTATAATTCTCGCCAAGTTCGCGGATAGCGTTCAGAAGAATGGATAGTTCGCGTCCGGCCTCGATCTTGACTTTGGGATTCCTGCAGTTGTCGCAGTTACCGCAATTATCCTCCTCCATCCCTTCGCCGAAGTAATTGAGCAGAATCTTTCGCCGGCAGACTGATGACTCGGCATAATGAGCTGTCTCGGCAAGTAACTGCCGTCCGATTTCCTGCTCGGACGGAGATTTGCCCTGCATGAGTTTGTCGAGTTTCTGAAGATCCTTATGGGAATAGAAAGCTATGCATACACCCTCTCCCCCATCTCGTCCGCCACGTCCGGTCTCCTGATAATATCCCTCCAGGCTCTTGGGAATATCGTAATGGATGACATAGCGTACATCGGGTTTGTCAATACCCATTCCGAAAGCAATCGTAGCTACGATTACATCTACTTTCTCCATTAGGAAATCATCCTGATGAGAGGCGCGGGTGGCGGAGTCCATCCCTGCATGATATGCCATAGCCTTGATATCATTTATACGCAGAATTTCGGTCAGTTCTTCCACTTTCTTTCGGGAAAGGCAATATATGATTCCCGACTTCCCGGGATTACTCTTGATATACCGAATCACATCGCGATCCACATCCTTCGTCTTCGGACGCACCTCATAATAAAGATTAGGGCGATTGAAACTCGACTTATAGATTCGGGCCTCGGTAATGCCCAGGTTTTTCTGGATATCATGCTGCACCTTAGGAGTGGCGGTAGCCGTCAGGGCAATGATAGGCCGGCGATAGACATTGTCGATTATCTGGCGTATTCTGCGGTATTCGGGACGGAAGTCATGGCCCCATTCGGATATACAATGGGCTTCATCAATAGCATAAAAACTGATTTTAATACTTTTAAGAAACTCCACATTCTGCCCCTTAGTCAGAGACTCGGGGGCTACATACAGCAGTTTTGTCCGCCCTTCCCTGACGTCAGTCTTTACCTGCTCGGCTGCTGCCTTACTGAGAGATGAATTGAGGAAATGGGCAACTCCGTCATCCTCGCTATATCCACGCAACGCATCGACCTGATTTTTCATCAAAGCAATCAACGGGGAGATGACAATAGCTGTCCCTTCCTGCATAAGGGCAGGCAACTGATAGCAAAGGGATTTTCCGCCCCCGGTTGGCATCAGGACGAATACATCCTCTCCATCGAGAAGCGAGGATATTATCTCAAGCTGATTACCTTTAAATTTTTCAAATCCGAAGTGCTCCTTAAGAGCGGAATGGATAGCCGTGGAGTCTGCCATGTTCGCTATAGAATTTTGAGGAAATAAAAGCCGGATATTACAAAGTCGTCGCGACATACTCCATGAAGGAATATAACGCTTGGAGGGCTTTCTTATTCAAAGTTAATAAAACTTTTTGAAATTTCCTAATATGCAAGCTCATATTTTGACAGAAAACGGTATTAAAATAGAAAGTAAAAGCCGACAGCGTCATTATTTACGCTGTCGGCTTTTACTTTCTCCGATGTCAGAGTCGTGCGGATTATGTCTGTGGGGGCTCGGGGTCTCACCCTGAAGCCGCATCGTTCAATCCGCGAGCTTTACTTTATCGAAGTTCGCCTGGGAAAGCTTCTCTTTGACATAATCGGCGGTGACCGTAAAGGTCTTCACATCCATCGAGGGGACATCATACATCGCGTCGACCATGACGGTCTCTACAATTGAACGCAGGCCGCGGGCGCCGAGTTTATACTCTATAGCCTTGTCCACGATTGCCTCAAGAGCATCCTGAGTAAACTCAAGGTCTACGCCGTCGATCTTGAAGAGTTTCTTATATTGGCGTGTCAGAGCATTCTTGGGTTCGGTCAGAATCCGCAGAAGTGCATCTCTGTCCAGGGGATTCAAAGCCGTCAGTACCGGCAATCTTCCGATAATTTCCGGGATCAATCCGAAACTCTTCAAATCCTGAGGAAGGACATAGCGCATAAGATTGCCACGCTGTTGCTTCTTCATAGCTTCATCTTTACCATATCCGACGCTATGGGTGTTGAGCCGGGAGGCAATCTTACGCTCGATGCCATCGAAAGCTCCTCCGCAAATGAAGAGGATATTCTTAGTGTCGACGGCGATAAGTTTCTGTTCAGGATGCTTGCGGCCACCGTTAGGCGGGACAAGCACCGTCGAACCCTCGAGAAGCTTGAGAAGCCCTTGCTGAACTCCTTCTCCGCTTACGTCGCGTGTGATCGAAGGATTGTCGCTTTTACGCGCTATTTTATCTATTTCATCAATAAATACAATCCCCTTCTCTGCTCTCTCCACGTCATAGTCGCAATTCTGCAGCAGGCGGGTAAGAAGAGATTCAATGTCCTCGCCGACATATCCGGCCTCGGTCAGCACCGTAGCGTCAACAACGGCAAACGGCACGTCAAGCAACCGGGCGATAGACTTTGCAAGCAGGGTCTTGCCGGTGCCGGTCGGACCGACCATGATAATGTTGGACTTCTCGATCTCTACTTCGTCGGCGTTCTCGGCTATGGCAGCTTTAAGAGCTGACTTGGGAGCGTTTTTATCCCGTGCGGCCTCCTGGTCGATGCGCTTGTAGTGGTTATAGACAGCTACTGACAGATATTTCTTAGCCTCCTCCTGCCCTATGACATACTGGTCAAGGTAAGCCTTTATCTCATGGGGAGTCGGAATTTCACTCTTTTCATGAGTCTCCTTAGGCGCTGCCTCAGCTGTCTTCTTGACAGCCGCATCTCTCGCTCTATCGATATAGTCGATACAGTCAGTGCAGAGGGTCAATCCGTCGAAGACCTCCACGATTGGAGCCGACTTGGAATCCGACGCCCCGCACATCATGCATCTGGCACTTGTCTTTTTTGCCATTATTTATTGCTCTTTCTTTCTGTTATTGACAAGTATCTTGTCGATCATGCCGTATTCCTTAGCCTCCGCTGCGATCATCCAATAATCGCGGTCAGAGTCAGCCGCTACTTTCTCAAATGGCATTCCGCTATGGTCGGAAATGATTCTGTAGAGTTCATCCTTGAGTTTGAGGATTTCGCGAGCTGTGATTTCTATATCCGACGCCTGACCCTGGATTCCTCCCAGAGGCTGATGGATCATCACCCGGGAATGAGGCAGAGCGAAACGCTTTCCTTTCTCGCCGGCTACCAGAAGCACGGCTGCCATCGAAGCTGCCATGCCCGTACAGATTGTCGACACGTCGGAGTTGACGTATTGCATCGTGTCGTATATGCCGAGGCCGGCATATACGCTTCCGCCGGGTGAATTGATATATAGTGAGATATCCTTGTCGGGATCAACCGAGTCAAGATAGAGCATCTGAGCCTGGATGATATTGGCGCTCTGATCAGTCACCTGAGTGCCGAGGAAAATGATGCGGTCCATCATCAGACGGGAGAAGACATCCATCTGAGTGACGTTGAGCTGACGCTCTTCAAGGATATAGGGATTGAGATAATCCGCCCGGGGCATGGATACAGCGCCTGCGTTCGCGTCGACATATTTCACGTAGGAATCAAGCGTATTGGAACTCATTCCAAGATGATTCACAGCAAAATTTCTAAAATCGTTCTGCATAATTCTGATTTTGAATTAGATTTATATTATTCAATCCCGAGCAAAGCGCGGAACGCGCCGCTCGGGATTGTCCGGAAAAGTCGGACTGCATGAGTTCATGACTTCACGCAGCCTGATTGTTTAAAGTCATTAAGCCTCCGCTTCGGCGGCGGGAGCGAAGAGAGCCTGGAATTCGGGAACGCTTACTTTCTTTTCATCGAGTGTCACGTTGTCGCGGACAGCGTTGAACACTTTGAATTCCATAGCCTGATCAGCCATGCGACGAGCTACCTTTTCGTCCTTCAGCATTTCATCAGCATACTTTGCGAGAGTCTCTTCGGGTACGTTGGTCATACCATACTGAGCAAACTGCTGAAGCACAGACTGCTTGGCGAGATTCGTCATATCCTCTTTCTCGACCTTCAGGTCAAATTGCTTGGCTATTGCAGAAGTTATCAGATCCCATTCGAGCTGCTTGCGCATGCCGGCGAAAGCCTCGTCGACATTATCGGCATTAAGTTCTTCGTTGGCCTGCACAAGATAATCCTTGAGGATTGATTCGGGAAGTTCGATTTCGCCGACAGCCTTGAGGATGTTATCCTTGGCATCGATTGAGAAGCGATAGAAGGAGTCGTTTTTGAGAGCGTTGGCGATCATCTCCTTAAGAGCGGCGCGGTACTCTTCTTCATTGTGAACTTTATCCTTACCGAAAAGCTGATCGAAATATTCCTGGTCGAGAGCGGCGGGATCAACTACGATTATATCCTTGATATCGAAGCGGAAGTCGCCTTTATGTTCTCCTGTCTGCTCCTTATCGATATTGAGCATTGAAGAAAGTTCTACTTCGCTTCCGTCGCAAGTCTTGGCAGGATTGAAGACGATCTGGTCTCCGACCTTCTTACCCTCGAAGAGAGCTGTCTGCTCTTTATCCTTGAAATAAGAGGGAGCTACGATACCGTTCTCGACCACGATGCCACCCTCTTTGGGCTGACCGTTTTCGTCAAGCTCAGTGATTACACCTTTAACTACTGCGTTAGGCTCTACGGTCTCACCGCTCACCTGCTTGCCGAAGCGCTGACGGAATTGCTTGCTTTCGTTGTCGATCATCTCGTCTGTCACCTCGATTTCGTAGTAAGGTACGTGGAGTTCCTTATTCACATGAGTGTCAATCTCCGGAGCCACGCCTACCTTGAATTTGAAAGTGAAGTCTTTGTCGGCGAGATTGAAATCATCATTTTTCACAGGCACGGGATTACCGAGTACCTGGAGATTTTCATTGCGGATGTAATCATAGACAGCCTCGCCAATCTCTTTATTGATTACGTCATACTTGACAGCCTCTCCATACTTCTTGCGAAGAAGACCCATCGGAGTGTGACCCGGACGGAATCCGGGCTCAGGACGATGTTTGGAAATTTCTTTGAGTTGCTTTTCTACTTTATCTGCGTAGTCTTTCTCCTCAAGTGTCACGGTAATTTCGCCGTTGACATTGTCAAGCTTGTTGTACGTTACGTTCATTTTATTTTTATGTTATTTTTATGATTTCATGCAAATGGCGTGCCAATATTTATTAAAATCGGCTTGCACCACTGTTTTTTCTTCCCCCGCGCTATAAATTTGCAGATTCAGAACTGCAAAGTTAATAAAATTTTCGGACTTTTACGTCATTACTGTCTATAGAATTCTTCGAATACGCGTATCGTCGCGAGATGGTCAGCCACTCCGGCCGTCTCGCAGGCTGAGTGCATGCCCCAGATAGCGCATCCCATGTCGACTCCGGCCAGATCGAGTTGCGAAGTCAGGATGTTGCCCAGGGTTGATCCTCCGGCTACGTCGCCATGATTGACAAAGTACTGACATTCTACGCCCGCTTTCTCACATAATCCGCGGAAAATTGCATCGCCGCGTGAATCTGTCATATACTTGCAATTGGCATTGATCTTTACCACCGGTCCGCCGCCGATTACAGGATGATTCGTCGGGTCATATTTTTCGTTGTAATTGGGATGCCAGGCATGAGCATCGTCGGCAGAGATCATGAAACTTCCGGCTATGGCGCGCATGAAATTTTCCGGATTGCAGTCGCCGTGGAGCGAATTTGTGATGCGCTCGAGAATATTGCGTAGAGTCGGGGCAGCTGCACCTTGTCGCGTGCCGCTCCCTGTCTCTTCATTGTCGAAGACGGCCATTACCCTGGTAGCCGCGGTCGGAGTGTCGCTCTGAGTCAGCAGAGCCTGCAGCGAACTGAATGCCATCGAGAGATCATCAAGACGTCCTGACACTATATATTCATTATGAACTCCCGCAAGCTTTGCTTTTTCTATCGGATAGACTATCACTTCCATGCCGAGAATATCCTCCGGTGCAACCTCAGCGGCATCTGCAAGCATGCATTTTACGACGCCTCCCATCTTGGTAAGCTCATCAAATTCCTCCTTTGAGAAATTACCTATCACGGGCTTCATATCTTTCTGCACGGATAGAGGATTGCCCTCGTTGACTCCCCGATTAAAATGAATGGCGAGATGAGGAATTATTGCTACCGGATCTTCCAGATCCACTATAATGGACTCAGGCTGCATCACATTCTCGGAGCGCACCATGAGGCGGGCGGCCATAGAGAGAGGACGGTCAAACCATGTGTACATTATTCCGCCGCCATACTTCTCGACGTTAAGACTTACTACTCCTCCATCGCCATATATTTCGGGATTGGGCTTAAGCTTGAATCCGGGGCTGTCGCTATGCGATGAAATTATATGGAATCCCGCATCCCCGGGAAGAGCTTCTCCGGCTATGAATGCGAAAATGGCAGTGTCATTCTGCACCACGTAATACTTTCCTCCGGGTTCGATATGCCATTCTTCTGTCATATCCAGAGGCTGAAAGCCGTTTTCTTCCAACTCCTCTATCATTACTCCGACAGCGAGAAAATTACATCGGCTTTCGTCGAGCCAATTCATCAGTTGCGCTGTCAGGATTATATCAGTAGCTTCCTGAAATTCTGTTTCGGTAGGCTTAAGGTGTTCCGGGAGTTCCATTTTGGTCTTTTTGTCTTTCATGAATATTGGGGATTGGAGGCGGAATCAGAATTCACCATTCTCGGAATCGAAAGGGTCATCTTCGGATTCGGGCCAGTTATTGTTGTAGAAAAGATTATTAAGCGGACGGAGGACGTTGCATAGCGTCTGACTCCAGTAAGCTACGAAATTCTCGTGACATTCGCGGTAAGCACCTTCAAGTTCATCAGCATCGCTCTCTTTGACGATGGAGATGAAATTATAGAGCGGTTGGAAAATATCGGCCAGGCACTCCGATATGGAAGCGGCTATAGGTGTTTCGCTATATTTCATATCTTCCTCAAAAGTCTCAAGGAAAGTATCGTCCGGCCCAAGTAAGGTCTCAATGTGGCGGCGGATATTCTCATAGTAGTCCTCGTCGACATATGAACCGTAATAGGGATGGTCCTCTTCCGGCTCTAACCCGGCGTATGATTCTCTCGGATCAAGATCATTGAATTCTATATAAATCCTGGGAAGCACATTAAGCATCCCGGCTATAAATTCCTTCGGTTCGGACTCGGCGGCGTTCTCCACAGTCACACAATAGCGCGCTGCCAGCGCGGTGATCCCCAGTAGTCTGTGGCGAATTTCTGTAGATTGATTATTTTCCATTTATTTCAATTGTAGTAATCCGGAAGTAAAAAGCGAGTAAGAAACAACTAAATTTATTTCCAACTTGCTTCAGCTACCTTCAATTATAACAATTAGTGACGGCTTATAGATTTGAGCCAACGATTTTACTCAACGTATAACCCGGGATGACGGCTTATATAATTCTTTACTTCTGCCGGAATCGGAAGATCTCCAACTTCTTTGGAATCCGAGAGTTTTTCTCTGATTTCAGTTGACGAATAAGGGAATTGCTTCACATTATCAATATATTTTACTCCCATAGGAATATGCTCAGGAGACTTCGCATCCGGCCGGGGATAGACAATAAGGCCGAACTCAGAGAGTATCCTGTTGAAATCCTTCCAGCGCGAAATTATCTCAAGGTTGTCGCCTCCGGCTATCCAGCAAAATGAGCAATCGGGATAAGCTTTCCGCAGAGCGAGGAGTGTATCTATAGTATACGAAGGACGGGGCAATCCGAATTCAAAATTGCTGACCTTGATTCGATCTTTAAATTCATCCGGCAGAGATTTGATTGCTGCTTCCGCCATTTCGAGCCGTGATTCTTCGGGAGCATGGAGTCTGCCTTTCTTCAATGGATTCTCCGGACTCACCATCAGGATTACTTCATCGAGGTCGGCAGCTTGCAATGCGCCTGTCGCGACGGCCAGATGCCCGTCATGGATAGGATCAAAACTTCCTCCAAAAACACCAATGCGCTTCATTTCTGCCAAGAAAATTAGAGATTTATCAGATCACCAGCTCTTTAGCTTAACCCTAAGCAATATATATATGCAAAAAAAATATATATGAAATAAGAGTCTGACTGTTATAATATTTCGTTTAGCCCTTAATAAAATTCCGTATCAATTCAGCCACCTCTTCGCTTGCCCGATCCACATCATCATTGACTATCCTGCAATCATAACGCTCTGCAAAACCGAGTTCATATTCTGCCTTTCCCAAGCGTTTGGCTATTGTTTCCTCTGTGTCTGTAGCCCGACCGCGCAAGCGTCGTTCGAGTTCCTCGAGGCTCGGAGGGAGAATAAAAATGCTCAGCGCGTCATCCCCATAGCATCTTTTTACATTGACGCCCCCCTTCACATCTATGTCCATTATCAGATTGCGTCCTCCTGAGGTAACACGCTCTACTTCGCTCTTCAGAGTACCATAGCACGTGCCGGGATAGACTTCTTCCCATTCTACAAAATCGCCGGCAGCAACTTTACTTGCAAACTCTTCGGAACTAAGAAAATAATATTCCCGGCCATCTTGCTCCTCACCGCGCGGATTCCGGCTTGTAGCGGAAATTGAAAATCCGAGATTAAGCCCGGGATGGTTGATGATTCGGTTGATTATAGTCGATTTTCCCGTGCCTGAAGGTGCGGAGAGAATAATGATTTTTCCTTTCATAGTCGTATTATTCTATCACCGGATCACAGCACATTGAGCACCTGCTCCTTGATCTGCTCGAGTTCGTCTTTCATTTCGACCACAATCTTCTGCATGTCGGCATTGTTGCTCTTAGATCCTAAAGTATTTATTTCGCGGCCCATTTCCTGCGAGATGAACCCTAATTTCTTACCCTGGCCACTCTCAGGGCGACAATCATCGTCGGGACCGAGAGTTGCAAGGAAGTAATCGAGATGCGAGGTCAGACGCAGTTTCTCTTCGCTTACATCGAGCTTTTCTATATAAAATATGAGTTCTTGTTCGAGGCGTCCTTTGTCATAGTCGACCCCGCGTAATGAGGCAAGTTGCTCTTCAAGACGCTGGCGGATTTTCTCTACCCTGCTTTTCTCAAAAGGCTCGACTTTCGCCAGAAGGCTCCGGATATTTTCGATTTTCTCTACGAAGAATGTATAAAGCTTCTTTCCCTCCTGCATGCGGAATTCCGTAAGATGATCCAGAGCCTGCCGCTCGGCATCCAGCAAGGCTTTTGTATCCTCCTCGGCTATCTCCTCACCTTTAGCCTGCCACACTTCGGGCAGACGCAGAAGGGTCGAATACCAGTCTGCAGGTTCCGGAAGGGCAAGAGTAGATTTCATCTCCTCTATCTGTGCCTTATAGCCTTCGAGCGCACCGATATTTAACTTCAAAGTATCAATCGGAGCAATATGCTCGACCTGGACTGCCATCTCAGCCTTACCTCGCTCAAGGATCTCGGCTGCCGCGCGACGCGCCTCTATCTCCATCTCACGGAAATAGGGAGGGATACGCATAAAGAGATCCAATTGCTTGGAATTTAACGACTTTACCTCAACGGTGATTTTCTTGCTGGATGATTCGGCGACTCCGCGTCCGAATCCTGTCATCGACAATATCATGGATTCTATTCTTCTGGTTTCTCGGGTTATACGACCTTTTTTATATTCTTTCCGCGACAGAAAGACTTCAGAGAGTAAGATCTATACAACGCAAAATTACGAAAATTTCGGTCATTTCACAAATTTCTTCGCTTTTCATATCTTATTTTACAGTTTTTTTGTTACTTTTGTAGAATTGAAGCCGACGTTTCATCATCCCCGCAGAGCGGGGCTATAAAACTTAAAAAACATCAAAAAATTAATCTACATAATACCCAAAAAAATCTATGGATAACGAAGCATTGTTGAAAGAATGTATCGAGCGGGCCCAGAAGTGGCTCGGTCCCCAATACGATGAAGAGACTCGCAAAGAAGTTCAGGCTCTTCTGGACGCAGAAGATAAATCCGGCCTCATCGACGCCTTCTACAAGGATCTCGAATTCGGCACGGGAGGCCTTCGCGGAATCATGGGTGCCGGCACAAACCGAATGAATATCTATACCGTAGGCGCAGCAACCCAGGGCCTGGCCAATTACCTGAAGGACTGCTTCAAGGATGAGCCGCAGATCTCAGTGGCTGTAGGCCACGACGTACGCAATAACTCGCGCAAATTCGCAGAAATGGTGGCCGACATCTTCTCTGCCAACGGCATCAAGGTATATCTCTTTGATGGATGCCGTCCGACTCCGGAGGTTTCTTTCGCAATCCGCCATCTCGGATGTCAAAGCGGCGTGAACATCACTGCTTCCCACAACCCCAAGGAATATAACGGATATAAAGCTTACTGGAGCGACGGAGCCCAGATGATCGCTCCTCATGACGTAGAGACTATTGCATACGTTAACGCAATCACTTCTGTAGACCAGATTAAGTTTACTCCTAACAAAGATCTCATTCAAATCATCGGCAAGGATGTCGACGAACCTTATCTTGAGGCAATCCACGGTCTTTCGCTCTCTCCCGAAATCGACGCAAAGCATGCCGACATGAAGATCGTCTACACCCCGATCCACGGCACAGGCTCCACGCTGATGTATGACTCGCTGGCTCGCTGGGGATTCAAGAATATCATCCACGTGCCGGAGCAGGACATTCAGGACGGAAACTTCTCTACAGTAGTCTCCCCCAACCCGGAAAATGCTGAAGCGATGTCGATGGGTATTGCAAAGGCAAAGGAGACAGGCGCAAGCCTCGTCCTCGCCTCCGACCCGGACGCCGACCGTATCGGCTTGGTAGTCCGCGACAAGGACGGAAACTATCAGCTCGTCAACGGCAACCAGATCGTGATGATTTTCCTCTATTATCTGATCACTCGCAACGTCGAACTCGGCAAAATCACGGGCAAGGAATACTGCGTGAAGACTATCGTCACTACCGAAACAATCAAACGCATAGCAGACGCCAACAATGTCACTTGCTATGACTGCTTCACAGGCTTCAAATGGATTGCCGACGTAATGCGCAATCTCGAAGGCAAGGAACGCTATCTCGGCGGCGGCGAAGAGAGCTACGGCTTCCTGGCAGAGACCTTCTGCCGCGACAAAGACTCCGTCTCCGCTATCTCCCTTATGTGCGAAATCGCAGCTTGGGCTGCCGAACGCGGCCAAAACCTCTACGAGATGCTGATTGATATCTACGCTCAGTATGGTTTCTCTCGCGAACGCGGCGTGAGCGTAGTGCGTCCGGGAAAGACAGGCGCTGACGAAATCGTGGCCATGATGAAGAATTTCCGCGAAAATCCTCCGAAGGAAATCGCAGGTTCTCCGGTAGTCGTAATCAAGGATTACGCAGACCTCAACTGCAAGAATCTCAAGACAGGCGATGTGGAAAAGATGAACTTCCCGACTACGTCCAACGTGCTCCAGTTCTTCACCGAGGCAGGCGACAAGGTATCCATCCGTCCTTCAGGCACAGAACCGAAAATCAAGTTCTACATCGAAGTGCGCGAAGACATGCCCTCCAAAGAGGCGTATGAGGCTACTGTCAAGAAAGCCGACGCCCATATCGATCAGGTACTCGCCGACCTTGGCGTAAAATAAAATTGACAACCGAAATATTCGTCCTCAACCGACTATCCTCAACCGACTAAAAGCTCGGTTGAGGACGTTTTTTTAATGCATTTTGACGCGCGGACGCAATGAATCGCGTCCCTACGTTAGGCTCAAAATGATTCGTTAGCGCATCGGTCGCTCGCGACCGAACTCTTATCACTTATTACTTATCACTCTTTACTTATCACTCTTTACTTTTTCTAATTTCGCACCGCGAAATTTTAACATCTATGGCAAAAATTACTTGGAAAGCCGGCACGATGGTCTATCCGGCTCCGGCTGCAATCGTGACTTGCGGCAATTCACCGGAAAACTGGAATATGCTCACGGTAGCCTGGACCGGCACCATCTGCACCAATCCGGCAATGCTTTACATAAGCGTTCGACCCGAACGCTACTCCTATCCGATTCTTATCGAGAATATGGAGTTCACACTGAATCTGACAACTGAGGCGATGGCCCGCGCCACGGACTGGGTCGGAGTCCGCTCCGGAGCCGATTACGACAAATGGAAAGAGACCGGCCTTACGCCGCTCCCGGGCGAAATGGTCAAATCCCCCACTATCCAACAGTCCCCACTCTCGATAGAATGTAGGATAAAGGAAATCCTGCATCTTGGCAGCCATGACATGATGATTGCGGACGTCTTATGCGTGCGCGCCGACGACCGCTACATAGACCCCGCCACAGGCGCCTTCTCTCTAAAAGCAGCCGGCCTCATGGCCTACGCCCACGGCGGCTACTACTCCCTCGGCGACCTCCTCGGCACCTTCGGCTTCTCCGTCAAGAAAAAATAAATTAACAATATTTTGGCAAATATTTTTTGTAAAGTTGTAATTTATAATTAATTTTGCGGGTGCTGATTCCTCTGCGAAGCCCGGAATCGGGTAAGAGGAGGGTTGGCACTACATTATTGAAAAAGCGTTACTTTGCGCTTCGTCACTTGACAATCAAGAATCTCGCAAATTCTGTCGAACAAATCAAGGATGAAAAGCAATGGTTGACGCCGCATGGATATGAATCCTCTATTGAGGCAATTGCAGTCTGCAAAGAGCAGACGGGCAGTTGCCTTGTCAGACATTCATATACGCGTGGGCTTCGCCATTGCCGTCCTATTTGTTCGGGCAATGCGAGAGCCTTTGATTGTGGGACGGCAATGAGTCAGACTCCCACGCTTTTTCATTTTATATCCTAATCCTAACCTACTATCATCGAGGGGAGTCAGTTGAGAACGTGATTCGTTCAATGAATATTGACTTCTACAGAACTTTCCATCCCGTCGGGCACGGAGCATTTTACACTGAAGATTTCCACCCGACATATTCCGGGACATCTTTCCGCGTCGTTTACGATTGCGGATCTAATACTTTATCCCGACATGATCTTGAGAATCTCATTAATGGTCATTACAGCTCAAATCCGGACATAGATCTATTATTCATCTCGCATTTTGATAAGGACCATATTAATGGCGTAAAATACCTTAATCCCAAGCGCGTTGTCATTCCATTTTTAACTCAAGAAGAGTTAAATCTATATCTGGAATTTGACGAAACCTACGAATACGCGCGTAACTATAAGGATCTTGTTGATCATTGCGAAAATAATAAGATTCAAATTATATATGTTTTTCGTGAAGACCATCAACTTGAACGGATGATAGATCGGCCTCATGATATTCAAGACAATCTCACCATAGACATGGAGGGTGATTACAATAACAGGAACACTCAACGGATTTATTTACGTTCGGGAAGCAACGTAAGTATATGTATGGGGAGTAAGATACTGTGGAAATACCAAGTCCATAATCCTAATATAAATAAATATTATGATAAATTTTGGGAATTGGTGAAACGTCTTGGCAATTCTCAAATATCTATACCTATCGCCCCCTATAATGGCTATATAGGTCAGAATTATGCACAAAACCATCTCAAAGATCTTAAAACGATATATAGTGAACTGGGGAATAAGAATCTACATTCCTTAGTGGTCTACTCAAATAAGGGGAATGGTATATCTCAGATCAAAATTGTAGAAATAGTCAAATATAAATCTTCCGATGAAGATAAAGAATCTCCTATCGATCAGGAGTGCAACGACAGTCTGCTTTTACTTCCGAAATTAGGTTGCTTCTATTTTGGAGATGCCCAATTATTAAGGAGATGGCTCGAACCTATCTATGATAATTTGAAGCTTGAACGATTAGAAATATTAATGGTCCAAGTACCTCATCATGGATCGAAAAACAATAATGGCCATTACATTTTTGGCAAAAAGAATAATCTGCCTCTCAGATATTGCATTATCAGCGCCAAAGATAAAGATCCTAAGCATCCCTCTCCCATCTTGCTAAACAGACCTGAATTTAGTGGCAAATGTGTAAGAGTAGTGACGGAAGACCCTCGTTCCGGATTTAAAATATGTGCAACACTAACTTTCTAAGAATAATCAACAAATAACATCAATATGAAATTCCTAAAATTCATCCTCTCGTTGTTAGCGATTATCGTCACGCTGACATCCTCAGCAGTAGACTTTCAATATACTTATGAAGGTCAGACCCTCACCTACACCATTGATGGTACAAACTGTATGGTAAAAGCCGGGACCTCTTCCTCTGCCGGAAACATAGTTTCCGGAAATCTAATTATCCCTGATGTAGCCTTCAATGGGGAAACCGGTTATCCTGTAACTTCAATTGGATACTATGCATTCCGAAACTGTACCAATTTAAACAGTATCACCATTCCTAATTCTGTAACAAGGATCTACGACTATGCCATTAATGGATGTACCAACTTAAAAAACATTATATTCGAAGATGGAGAGACGAAATTATCTTTGGGCGTCAAGGATTATAGTAGTAGTTATACTTATACTGGAAAAGGTCTGTTTTATGACGCACCTCTTGAGTCTGTCTATCTCGGACGTAATCTGAGTTATAATAGTGCGCAAAACTATGGATACTCACCTTTCTATGGCCAGAGCAAATTAGTGGATGTAACTTTCGGAGAACACGTGGAGTCAGTTGGAATAAATTTGTTTAAAGGCTGTTCCAGTCTTGAAAGTATCACAATTCCTAATTCTGTAACAAGTATCGGAGATTCTACCTTTTATGGATGTACAAATTTAAACAGTATCACCATTCCTAATTCTGTAACAAGTATCTACAACTATGCCTTTAATGGATGTACCAACTTAAAAAACATTATATTCGAAGATGGAGAGACGGAATTAACTTTGGGCGCCTATGATTATAGTAGTAATTCTACTTCTACTGGAAAAGGTCTGTTTTATGACGCACCTCTTGAGTCTGTGTATATCGGACGTAATCTAAGTTATAATAGTGAACAAAACCATGGATACTCACCTTTCTATGGCAAGACCAAATTAGTGGATGTGATCTTCGGTGAAAACGTGGAGTCAGTTGGAACAAATCTGTTTAGACGCTGCCGTGAAATACTATCCATTACATTACCTCAAAGTGTGAAAGTAATAGAAGAAGGTGCTTTTATGAATTGTTCCAAATTGACTTCGATTGAGATGTCGAGAGTAGCATTGATTCATAAAAATGCCTTTAGTGGTTGCTCTTCTTTGGAAAATGTAAATGTTGGTTCTACACTACGAGTATTGGAAGATAGTGCATTCCAGGATTGCTCAAGTCTGAAATCTATTAATCTCCCAACAATAGCACTGATCTATAGCAGTGCGTTTAAAAACTGCTCAAGTCTGCAAAATGTCATTTTAGGATCTGATATCCGAACGATCGGTGCGGAGGCTTTCAGCGATTGCTCCGCAATGAAGAATATTTATGTGTATTCGGATGAAGCACCGGCATGCGAAACATCCTCTTTCACAAATGTTCCGGTGATTGCTGATATACACGTAGTAAAAGGTACTCGAAGCCAATATGTTCGGGATGATGTATGGAATCGTTTTGCTGTGATCATTGATGATCTTGATGGGAATGAGGATCCGGGAGACGTGAATATAGAATTTTCAGCCATAGGTATGGAAAACGATAATTTGCGCTTGAATATAGGTCAGCAACGGAAGATCAATATTACAATCACCCCTCAGAGCATTGCAAATGATATAGTGTGGTCAAGCAGTGACAACGAGATCGCAAGCGTTGACGATCACGGAATTGTGACAGCAAATAATGTAGGAACTGCCACTCTGACTATATCCACCTCCACTGGAATAACAGCTTCAATTGAAGTAACCGTTATCAACGGCATGAACGGAGATGTCAACGGCGACGGCGAATTGACAGTAGCTGACGTCATCACCCTCTCCAATTATCTTATCGGACTTGACGTCGAGAATTTCGATCCCGCATTGGCTGACGTCAATGGAGATGGCGAAATCACATTTGCTGATGCAGCTATGCTTTCTGAGAAAGTAGTTAGCTACAAGAAGTAATTAACCTTATAATAGCAATCTACGACTATGAATAAGTTAATTTACAGATTGTCGGCTTGCGCTATCCTTGCAGGCTGCATATCGACGGCAAATGCCGCGACATCGCTCAGTCTGAGTGAAGCATCAATAGCCCCCGGAGGTATAGGCTACGTGTCAGTAACTCTCAATAATGACGAGGCTTGCAGAGGCCTGTCATCACGTATAGAGCTTCCCGATGGTTTGACTGTCACAGGTATCAAACCGATAGAGGCTGGCTCCGAATGTATGGTGAATGTTAACACTACTCCGGGCAAGGAACAGTTTTATCTACTCCCCGCAGGAAAGGTTTTGGAGCCGGGAGCGGGGACTCTCTGCCAACTTACTATCGCGGCATCCAATTCATTCAAAGGCGGAAGTATTATTCTGTCGGAGCCGGAAATGGTAGATGAATCATATTCCGACATGAAATTGAGTGATTGTCGGGGATATGTCAGTGGAATCGTTAGTTTTTCGATGTCAATTCCGGATCTAATGATTCTGCCGGGCGAAACAAAAAGAATAGAGATATGTCTGGAAAATCAGGGATACGTAGGCGGATGCCAAGCAGACCTGACTCTTCCCGAAGGCCTGACACTCGACACGTCGAGTGTCAGCACGACCGAACGCACTGTCGGGATGACTGCAATGGCATCCCACAACGAAGATGGCCATTATCGTCTGATGGTATTCAGTGCGATAGGCGCGAGCATCTCCGGCACCATCGGTCCAGTACTATACGCCAATATCACGGCAGATTCTGATATCAAGGGTCGGCACTCAATTCCGGTAAGCAACGTGAGCATCTCCGACCTTAAGGGAAGGAGCTACAGAGGAGCAGATTCTTCAACCAACGTCACTATTACAGAAGAGCAGTCGGAGATAGCGATTGATTTCTCCGGAATGGGTATTCAAGCCGGGGAAGACCTTTGGCTGAAAGTCGGAGATTCAAGACAGGTGAAAGTTGCAGTATCCAATTTTGACGGTGCTTTGATCTGGCAATCTACAAATGCGGACGTTGCTTCAGTGACCGCTTCGGGCGAGGTGAAAGCAATCGGCCCGGGAAGTGCGGTTATAACAATCTCACCGGCCGACGGACGAGATATCAAGACCTCATTGGTTGTGAACAGTTATCTCCCCGGGGATTCAAATGCCGACAAGTGGGTAGATGTAGCAGACGTTGTCAACATCAACAATTATATTGTCGGGAATGATGTCGAAACCTTTATCTTCCCGGCCGCTGACATCAATGAAGATAAGGATATTGACGTGACGGATGCAGTCAAAACAGCTTATATCGCTTTGGAAGCTGACCTGACTCTCTCTAAGATGAGGCGTAGAGTTTCGACTTACGCATCTGCCGATCTCTCCGATTATGTCAACGTGAATATCAAAGGGAATAGAATAGGGTTAGCCCTCGGCAACGGCAGGTACAGCGCTCTTCAGTTTGATATGAAACTTCCCGCCGGGATAACCGTAGCAGACGCTCAACTTGGCGAAGCTGCATCTTCTTCTCATAGACTGATCACAAAGTCAAAAGATGACGGCACATTGCGCGTAATGGTGTTTGCTCTTGACAATGCAGAATTTGCAATTGACCAACAGAATATAGTGGAGATCTCTCTTTCGAGCATAGCAAATACAAACGGAATAGAGATAAGCAACTTCATAGCCGCAGATACAAATGCGCATAGCCACCTTCTTGAGGCTAAGATAAACGATGATATTCTCACCGGCATCGACAACGTATCCTCCGAAGTCCGGATCTATCCTGAGGCTTCCGGAATTGAGATCACCGGAGCGATCGGCGAGACAGCCAACGTTTACACTCTTGATGGCAAAATTCTGATTTCATCCGTAATGCTTTCAGATTGTGAGCATATATCTTTGGAGAAAGGGATATATGTAGTCATCGTGAATAATGTAGTTAAAAAAATCCATGTAAAGTAATCTGATGTCAAATATATTTCTGATGAGATTCAGATTATGGAGCATTCTCATCCTCTGCCTGGCAGGCGTATGCCTGCCGGCGCAAGGGGCTGAGAATGTCTTGAATCTGACTAATTCGATTATTGCGCCCGGCAGCAAAGGGAAGGTGGTGGTAGGTCTTTCCAACGCCACTGAATGTCGCGGATTGCAAGCCAATATAGAATTGCCCGACGGATTGAGTCTGACCGGAGTGTCATCGACGGAAAGGACGTCCGCAAGCATGGTGAATTGCAATACTACGCCGGGGCAGGAGAAATTGATTATCGTTTCTCTCGGTTCATCTTTTTCCGGTAATTCCGGGGCTATCTGTGAACTTGAGTTAAGTGCCGATCCATCTTTTGCCGGAGGCGAGTTAAGGCTTACCAACGTGAGAATGTCTGACGGTGGCGACAGAAGTATCTCCCTGCAGGGAGCATCGGCAAAGGTTTTGTCATCTGAACCGATAATTGCCGGTAATAACATTCTAAGCATTTCCAATAATTCGGTTTCTCCCGGATCCACTGTCGAAATACCGGTCAACCTCTCAAACTCTGACATCTGCAAAGGGTTGCAGTTCGATATAGAATTGCCGGATGGTCTTAGTCTGATTGAAGCAAAAAATACTGACCGAACAGCATCCTGTATGATCACTTCTAATGTAAAACGAGGACAAGAGAAGGTGATTATTGTTGCTATGGGGGATTCTTTTTCCGGTAGCGACGGGGCTGTATGTAAACTTATACTGCAAGCTTCTTCTTCATTCAAAGGAGGAAATATCCAACTCGCCGACGGCAGATTATCAGATGGTAGTGACCAATCTATCTTATTGGCTTCGGCATCGGCTTATATCAGTTGCGCCGGGGAGATGACGGTTGCCATTCCTGATTTTGAAATCGTAGCGGGTGAGAAAAAGAGTATATCTATAGATTTGGCGAATTCCATTGATGTAAGTGGGATCCAGTTTGATCTATACCTTCCGGATTCAATTAAGGTTGATTTCTCAACTCTGTCTACAACATCACGGTCTAATGGGTTTATAATCAATCATTTGGAACGCGACGGATATGTCAGGATTATGCTCTATTCATCCGGTAATAAAAGGATAATAAATGGATCGGGTAGTTTTCTGACTTTAGATGTGGAGGCTATTCCTGAATTCAGTGGTGAAACTTCCATAACACTCAAAAATATCCGGATTTCAGACTCGCATGCCGTATCTATTAACGCACCGGATGTCAACACAAAGGTCATAGTAGCAAAGCCTAAAGTACAAAATATTTCGCTTTCACCCGGGGCTTCGACACTGAAAGTGGGGGAACAGCAACAATTTATCGCAGATGTACTTCCGGGAAACGTATCAGACAAGAGTTTAAGATGGTCGATCGGCGATGAAACGATAGCCACGACTGATGAAAATGGATTGATCACAGCTAAGGGAATCGGTTCAACAATCTTAACCGTAATTTCCAACGACAACCCGGAAGTAACTGCATCGGCAACTATTACAGTTGTTGAGACCCCGGCTGCTTCGATTACCCTCAACCATACCGAGGCTACTCTCAAAGCGACTGAAAC
>JAIDYR010000079.1 GCA_029057985.1 Muribaculaceae bacterium
TCCTTCTTCAAAAATCGAAACTGCCTCAAAATCTGTACATTTTCTCGTTAACATTCTTTAGTAAACTGGCTCTAAATGATTCGACCCGCATACGAGTCAACTTAGCATGGACTCGGATACAGGTCAATTCATTATCCTCCTTCAAGGGAATTATTCCGAATCTTATATCAATAGTAGGAGATTTTGCGGAAGATACCGTTATCGTACTGCTCGCCGTCAGGAGTAATCTCTTTCCAAACCTTCTTTATCCAGTTGCCATGGCTGTCTTTTTCTGTGGCCGCATCATTCGGGATTACATTTGTAGTCTCGTCAGGTGTATTCTTCTCCTTCGGATAATATGTCTCCAGTTTCCAATAGGGTTCTGTGAAACCCAGTGAGAGCTCATAGATATTGTAAGATTCAGGATTTCCTGCCGAATCGAAGTTTATTTCTAATGAGTTATCTTCAAGACAGATTATTTTTGCCGGAGCCCCTGACGGACCGGGAGTCACTAAAAACTTATTCACCGAGTTTACTTTCTTTCCCCCGCTGCTGACAGTGGTTGCTCTGATTTGCTGCAGCCTTCCGGGAGATTGATAAAGTGGCACATATTCCGTCACATGCGTATGTTTAATCCTATGCTCGTTGGAGCAATCCTGACATGGAGTGATTGCAGTCCAGATAATTTTTGCTGGATGTCCATACTGATTCATTTCTATCGTGAAATTATACCCTCCGTTCGCATCCCCATATTCAAAACTGCCACTCGTAAGAAGACCGCTCTTGTTATAGTTATACGTCATGATTTCTCCCGTTTCATCCTCAAAATCCATATCTAAGACCGGAGTGATCTCAGTATATGACTTTATATTCTTTGGATTATCGACAGGTAGCGACTCTACATGCAGATATTTCCATAAATTAGAGGAAATATCATAATGAGGCTTCACATCCGTCGGATTTGCGCTTACAATCACGGGCAAGGTCACAAATGCAATTGCAAAATGTAGTTTTTTCATATGATTGTTTTATATATGTTGATTACCATGGTCTCATACCTCCGCCGGAACCCTTTAATGCAGAGGTCATATTTGCATTAGAATTATCACAACTCACAGTATAGACCTTCGATTTAATCATCTTTGGCAGACTTATAAATACCCTTGTACCCCCCGAGGAACCACCCGGACGCCAACCGCCACCGGATCCTGAAGTAGAAATGTAATCCTCCGGCACTTCAAATGAATACAGTTCACCATCGTCGTCAGAGACTATAACCTTCTCTGAAGCTTTGACAGTCAGAGATCCGAAGATATATGGTTGCAGACTTGCATCTGTTGTCGGGATTGAACTATTGCCGCCGACTCCAAGTATATTTCCTCCGGTAATTATCAAGACATAGCCTTCTTCAGAATTGACATCGATGCCACATTCCGGCGATCCGGCTCCGAAAGCACGTATCAGTCCTCCCCTTAGATACATATCTCCATTGGAATCAAGGCCATCATTACCGGAACTTACTACAAGTATATCTCCGCCATTAATAGTCATCGTCTTAGATGAATTGAGACAATCATCTTTTGCATATACTTTCAATTGACAATCATTAATAGTCATATTGGATTTGCTTTCAATACCCTCACCGCCATTGCCGGAGGTGGTGATATTTATGATTCCTCCGTCTATCAAAACGTCGCCGTCGGCTTTCATTCCCTTTGGGGAAGATTTCTGATCGGAAGCTATTCGGTCAGTGTTACCGGTATAATTATGATTAATCGACCCATTTTGATAGACAAGCACACCTCCTATAGTAGTCACATCGATATTTCCACCTGAAATATGTAAAAGCGCATCGCAAGATATACCTTTTCCTCCGCTTCCTGAAGCATTTAGAGTAATATTCCCTCCGGAAATAATTACGTCTGCATCGGCTCCTATACACGCTGACGCCTTAGTCTTTGATTTGGCTGAATCCCATTCGCCGTTGCCTGTCACTGCAATAGATATTTCTCCATCCAAAATCTCCACGCACCCTTCGGCCTTCAATCCTTTACAAGCTGTCCCGGGGGTCGCTATATCAAGTTTTCCACCGCTGATTGTGATTGTGCCGGTATCCTCTTCATCGCGATTTGCAGAGTTTTTATAGTCTGTCTGAATGCCATCACCCTCAATACCCTTAATTATAACGCTGCCGCTTTCCATAAGGAAATATTGAGTGCAATTGATTCCATCCTTCTTCGCACCCAGAATATTAAGAGTAAGGTTTTTAACCTCCACATATTCCTTAGAGTAGACGGCATGGGCCACATTGCCTTTTACGTTAAGTTCTCCTTTACCTTTCAGTTCAAGATGACCGGTACAGGATAATGCACCTTTCTGCGAGCCGCTTCCGTCTTCCAGACGATTCACTGTGCCGTTTTTAACACTCAAGGATATTCTCTTTCCGTTTTTTACTTCAAGAGCGGCGCCTGACGGGTTTGTGATATTCAGTCCGCGAAGTTCTATTGAAGATTTATAACTGCCTTCAATATAGATTGATCCATTCGAAGATTCTCCTGAAAGCACATACGTAATTTCTCCTATGGAAGCATCTACATCATCACTCTGAATTATTCGCACATGGCCACCATCCACAGAAGCCGTGACGTAGGGAAGTATGTTCCATGCAGCTTTTACAGTGGCTGTATCTTCAGCCACATTGACCAAGACAATGTTATCTGCGATATCTTCTTCAGAGACAAACATTCTTGTGATCTCTGAGACCGGAAGTTTCTGCCCGAGTATTGAAAGAACCCTGTCGCCATAGACTGCTTCACCCATTGATGAGGATTCAACGACATATTCAACGTTACCTCTGACGACATGGAGAGATGTAGCCCCGACAATCAGAGGCGCTGCGAAAAGAGTAAGAGATAGCGCTTTCTTCATTTCACAATGACTTTAAAGGTTTCACTTCCATTATTTATCACATAGACTCCTGCCGGAAGATTAGTTTTCATATCCTCCAATGAATCATATTCTCCATAGTTTACTCCTCCCAGATCTACAGCGGAATATCCCGAACCGGCAGTCATTATCGATTCTATTGAAGTAAGGGCATCCGAGAAATAGAATTTATAGAGTTGATTCAGAGGGATCTCCAGCTCTGTTGATCCATCTGAAGCGATTAGAGAAGATTCCGTAAAGGTCATCTCAAGATTCTTTGATGATATAGATATGGCTGAACCGTCGAGTAATTTGAATTCCAATGAATTCACTTGAGCCGAAGCCATGAGGGCAAGAGGGGAGACAAGCGAGAAAATGATGATACCACGAGAGAATCTACGGGCACTACATCGAGCGAAAAAAGTAGCAGGTTTAAAATTTTTCATCTGTAAAGTATTATAGTAAGCGGTATCATCTCCCTGTAAGGTATTCGACAAAATTCAAATAAACATTACTTCAAATGGAGACAAATGATTGTAAGTCATGGCAAAGATAATAATTTTTGCGCAAAACTATCTATATTCCGCAAAAAAATAGTTATATTTGTAAAAATTTATAACATCATGCGACAGATAATAACTCATTTCACCGACGATGACTTGTATAAGTTTACGATGTGTTGCGCGGTTATAGACAATTTTCCGCGTACCCGGGTGAAATATCAGTTTACTGACCGTAGCAACAGAATCTATCCCGCCGGGTTTGCCGAAGAGGTAAGCAATCAGATTGCCATGCTTGAGAATCTGGTCATTACTGATGAAGAAATAGAGTTTATGCGGCGGCGTTGCAGTTTTATTCCGGATTGGTTCTATTCTTTTCTGAAAGGTTATCGATACGACCGTCGGCTGGTAGATGTGAGTCAAGACGACCAAGGACATCTGCATATCAAATTCGAAGGATGCTGGAGCAGTACAATTCTATTGGAGGTAAAAGTTCTGGCCATAGTCTCGGAACTTTACTACATAATGACCGGAGAAGATAATCTTTTCGACTACGCGGATTTCGAAATCCGATCAGCCCAAAAGGCTAAAAGGATGATTGAAGCAGGATGCTGCTACAGTGATATGGGAACTCGTCGTCGTGCATCATTCGAGGCTCAGGACCGATGCATTGCCGCAATGAAACGTGAGGCGGAAATTACATCCGGACCCGGGAGATTTATCGGCACGAGCAACGTATATTTCGCAATGAAGTATGATCTCACTCCTATCGGGACAATGGCACATGAGATTGTCTGCGCAATTGCGGGAATGTATGGTCCGCAAATGGCCAACCATCTCGCGATGGAGACATGGTCAAAAACTTACCGCGGAGCATTGGGGACTTATCTATATGACACTTACGGATGGCGGATCTTCTCGCTTAACTTCTCGGAGGATTATGCCAATATGTTTAAGGGACTGAGAGTGGATAGCGGCGATAATTATGAGCAGCTTAACCTTATCGTTGCCAAATATAAATCTCTTGGTATAGATCCTGCTACAAAACAGATCATCTTCAGCAACGGACTTGACACTGAAGAAGCTATCCGCATCCGGCATTACGCTAAAGATAAGTGTATCCCTTCATTCGGAATAGGCACTCACTTCACCAATGATTTTCCGGGAGTGAAGCCCATGAATATCGTAATCAAGCTGACAGCAGTCAAGATTACTGAATCCTGGCCTTTCTACTGCGATACCTGCAAAATGAGTGAGGATCATGGGAAATATACCGGGAAACCCGAAGTCGTCAGACGATTCAGAGAAGCTCTTCATCTTTGAATCAGTCTTGCGAATGTCATCTTCCAATTTTTTGTATTGCGATCTATAAGGACATACTAAATTTTTCAGGCAAATATAGTCAAATTATATGCGGATTCTTCATACAGCTGATTTGCACCTCGGACAAATTCTTTATCAATATTATGACCGGGTTGACGAACATGTCTATTTCTTCAATCAATTGGAGAAATGGGTGGAAGAATTTCGTCCGGACGCTCTAATTGTCAGCGGAGATATATTTGACGTAGCCCAACCGTCGGCGGCTACCTGGAAAATGTTTACCCGCGCATTTGTCAGTATCAGACAAAAGGCCCCGGAGATGCATATAGTTATCATTGCAGGGAACCATGATTCAGCATCGCGACTGCAGGCTCACAGTGAAGTGTGGGCTCTGGCGTCAACGACAATAATAGGGACGCCTCCTCCCCCCGCAATAGATATCTCTAAAGATCCGGATCGTTTTATTGTCAGGCTTCCCGCAGGATTTATCATCTCGTTGCCCTATATGGCGTCTTCACGCAATGACTTATATCTGAAGCTCCAGGAATACGTGGATAAAATAAATTCCAATAATCTGCCTGTCGTCATGACAGGTCATATGACTGCTACCGGCGCTGACATGCAGGGACATAAATTCGATATAGGTAATCTTCATAATATAGATCCCGACAGTCTTGGGGATAAATTCGATTATCTGGCTCTCGGCCATATCCATCGCCCTCAGACAATCGGACATTCAGCTGACATCTTTAAGGATGAAGTGGAATATGAAGCTCCGGTTGTCAGATATTCCGGCAGCCCTCTGCACGTCAGCTGCGACGAGACTTACCCTCACTCAGTAAGTCTTGTGGAGATTAATGAAAGGGGAGGGGCAGTCAGGATCCGTCAATTAAAGATTGATCAGCTCAGGCATTTCAAAAATCTTCCCGAATCCGAGAAAACTTTTGATACAGAAAAGGATGCTATTAATGAAATAAAGAAATTCATCAAGAACGGGAGCGATCATTGCTATCTCAGATTGAGATTTAAGGATTCGACAGTGCTTGCATCGGATTTTAATAACAAGGTTTACTCTTTACTGGAAAGTTCGGGAAAAGATCTCAGATATAATCCTAAACACATCCGGGTGACTGAGAAGGCGGAGATTATACCCGGGATTGAGAACGGCAATGATATCAGGCTGGAAACTATCACCCAAATGGAGAATCCTCTTGATTTCATTAGAATGAATACATCTAAATTCCCGGATCTTAGTATCGAAGAAATTGAGAAGGCCTTCGAAGAAATAGAGACCGAACTAAAATCTCTCAGGGAGGAAAGTTAATGAGAATAAAACGCCTGATAATTAAAAATATCGCTTCTATTGAAAGCGGCGACATTGACTTTGAGAACGGATTGAAGGATCCTTTCACAGGAGAATCCGCCTCCCTTTTCCTTATTTCAGGAGATACGGGAGCCGGTAAGAGTACCGTGCTTGATTGCATATCCCTGACTCTATACGGAACTACGCCTCGCGTAATCGGAGTAAATGGCACGCGTTCAAACAAATATATAGTAGGGGATAAGGCAATATCAGTATCCGATGTAAGGCAATATACCAGACTTGGAATCGGGCCTAAAGATGAATGTTATGCCCGACTGGAGTTTATAGGCAACGACGGAGTTGAGTATATCTCTACTTTTTATCTTGGGGTGACGACTCACGGCAATCTTTCAAAAGCTCGATGGACTCTGGATATTGCGCACGAGACTACATTGGAGCAAGAAAAAAATGTCGCACCGAGAATCCTTCAGGCTATCGGTCTGACTTACGAACAATTCTCAAGAATGGCCATGCTTGCTCAAGGCCAGTTTGCCTCTTTCCTGACAGGAGGGAAAGAGGAGAGAGAAAGGATACTCGAGCAACTCACTTCGACTCAGCGATTCTCAGATTACGGGAAAGTCATATCAGGCATCTTCAAGAAAAAGAAACAAGCTAAAGAAATACTTGAGACCAGATTGGCATCCGAAAGCAGTCACATTCTCCCTTCGGAAGAAGAACAACGCCTTAAAAATAAGATTGAGAATGACGGGAAGAATCTCAAATCTATGAGAGACCAACTTGATCTCATCAACAAGATTCTGGACTTCGAAAAGATAATTGAAGATTGCACCGAGTCAATCCGTAAAGCTGATGAAGAATTGACAAATATCAAGGATAGGCAGAATTCGGATGAATATAAAAGAATTGCCGACATACTGAGGATATGGGATCAGACCTCTAAGCTGCGTGCATTAACTTCGGAAAAGATAAGTAATGAAGCTCAGATCCAATCCATGGTCGTAAAGCTCGAATCTCTTTTGGGTATAGAAACCAGAGTAAACGCCGGAGAAGTCGGCAACAATTCTGAAAACTCCTACGGTGACAGATCTTTCAATGTCATTACATCTGCAAATGAGAAAATCAGCTGCTACTTCCGGAAGCTAAATTCGCTGACAGAGGATTTGACCAAAATCGTCGGAGAGAAGGGTATTGCATCCCTACGTAACAAGGCTAAGGTTTTGGATGATAAAATAAAAGATATTGAAAATCTGTCGGATCTTATTGTCTCTCTCAAATCGGAAAGAGAAGCCCTAAAACGTTCAATTCAAGAAGAAGACGATCTCTATTCCGGCATCAGGGAAATAGAAGGACTGAAAGAGTCATCTCAAAAGACTCTGGATGAATATAAGAAACTCAGTGAAGATGCAGAGCGTCGGTATATGACTATGCATCTCAGTCTGTCGGAGAATTTTCATTCCCTCAGGAAGAGACTGAGAGAAGAAGAGGCTTCGGATTGTCCACTCTGTGGCCGACATATGGATAATCCTTCAAAATGGGATATCGATGATGCGACGTTCTCACAAATATTATCTCCATTGGAAAAAGAGAAGATGACGGCAGATGTGCGTTATACCAAAGCGGCTGCTGACCATAATCTCTTGATTGAGAGACTTAATAAGGCTAAAGGAGAATTGAAGGCCTTAAGCCTAAACAACCATCGAGCGCAAGAAAGACTCAAATCAAACGAGCATTTATGCCTCGATAGGCTTAATACATTTGGGATTTCAGATCTAAATATAGATATTGATGTTTTAAAAGTACTAAAAGATCAATATCTTGTAGAAGTAAGGACGATAGAATTGCATATTGAAAACGCTGATGACATACAGAAATCAATCTCGGCATTGAGAAAAAAAGATGAGTTATATGTCACAAAGCTTCGAAGCGAGACAGCAATTCTGGATAATTTATTGGAAGAATCCAAGCGTATCTCCAAAGAGCAAATCACTGCTTTGGATTCCGCAGGTCTGACATTGGATAGCCTTAATGAAATTATGGCTGCCGAGAAGGAGATTCCTGAGTTTCGAAAAATCAAGGAAAAGCTCGACAGTCGTCATGCATCGCTTACTTCACTAAAAGATGCCGAGAAATTAAAATTGAATGAAGCTAAGAATCGGCTTACAGAGCTTGCCCCGTCACACTGCATGGTTGAAACATGCAAAACAGATTCAGAGCATCGGCCGGTAGCAAAATCTCAAATGATAGAGAAGAAGAATATTTTGACAACTCAGATTGATGCTCTTCTGAAAGAATATGGAAGTGATACAGCTTCATTAGAGCAGAATGAAGTCAATAAAAAGCGATATGGGATACTTATAAAAGAAGTTGAAACCCAACGCGAGGAATATCTTCGTTGGAATAAACTTAATAACTATCTCGGGGGTACAAAATTCAGGACTCTTGTGCAATCATATATTCTTCGACCGCTTCTTGCTAACGCCAACCGATATCTTGAACGCATCACTGACCACTATACTCTGACCTGCAGCGATGAGAATGAGCAATTGGCCATTCTCGTTCTCGACCGGTATAATAAGAATCAGATGCGCAGTGCCACCATTCTTTCCGGAGGCGAACGATTTATGATTTCCCTGGCTCTGTCCCTTGCTTTGTCATCGCTCAACAAGCCGGATATGAACGTAGACATACTTTTTATCGATGAAGGCTTCGGGACTCTGGATGCTTCCAATCTTTCGGCAGTGATGGATACATTAAGGCGACTTCCTGACATAGCGGGCCAGAACGGCCGCAGGGTCGGAGTCATTTCCCATCGCGAAGAACTCGCGGATGAGATCGGAGTCAAAATCAAAATAGAGAGATGTGGAGAAGGGAGAAGCAGAATTAAAATAGAAAATCAATAATACAGCGATATAAAATGAAAAATCTTAGACTGACAGGCATTATGGCGGCGAGTCTTCTTGCTGCATCTACAGGCCTTTCATGGGGAGCAGACTTCATAAATGAAGGGATTGCATACTCTCTCTATGAAGGTGAAGACGAAATCGCCTACGTCACATTCCCTGATGATGATCAGGCTGACATGGTTGATTATACAGGAATTATCAATATTCCTGCTTCATTCATTCAAGATGGCAAAGAAATAAAAGTTGAAGGAATCGGACAATATGCATTCAGAGATTGCATGATGCTGACTGATGTCATCCTTCCGGAGTCAATAGTGGAAATTGGCGAGGGTTCATTCTATAATTGCACCCGACTGTCATCAATAAGCCTTCCGGAGTCATTGAAATCAATAGGAGATTTTTCCTTCTATAACTGCAAATTATTGGAATCGGTCGTCATTCCGGAAAATATAACTGAACTGCCACGCTATTCATTTACGCTCTGTGATAATCTTAAAGAAGTAAGGATCGATGGGAAGATTGAAAGAATTGAAGAGTATGCGTTCTTTAAAGATAATTCCTTAACCTCGATTTCGTTTCCGGAAGGGCTCACTTCAATAGGAGAACAAGCATTTGCCGATTGTCAGAAACTCGAAAATATAAGTTTCCCAAAATCACTCAAAAAAATAGAGAATGCAGCTTTCTCTAATAATTTCTCAATTAAGAATCTTGATTTTTCAGGACTTGATTTCATTGATATGAATGTCTTCGCCGGCTGCAAAGGTCTGGAAGAAATTGATCTTTCGAAATTTTCAGGCCAATTCATAGGAAGTGGAGCCTTTAAAGGATGCTCCGGAGCAAGAAAAGTCTTATTGCCCGAGATTGAAACGCTTCCCTCATTTCTATTTTCTGATTGCTCCGGATTTGAATCTCTTGAACTTCCTGAAGATCTGAACTCTATCGGGAGTTATTGCTTCTCCGGTTGCTATTCCATAAAAGAAATCTCCATCGGTAGCTCAGTTACCAATATCGACAGCTATGCATTCTCCGGGTGTTCCGGAGTCTCTGCTATGGAGGGACTTGATCACGAAATGATAATAGGTGAAGGTGCTTTTCAGGGTATGACGGGCATTAAAAAATTGAAAATATGCAATGTCAAGGATATTCCCCAAAGTGCCTTTGCACATTGTCGATCACTGGAAGAACTGGAAATAAATCTGGGAGTAGAACGAATTGAAGGTTGGGCATTTTCTGACTGTCCGAATCTTATGACAATTTATGTAGAGGGATTATTGCCCCCGGTAATAAGTATTAATACTTTTGACATTCCCACCGAACAGACAGCTATCGTCAAGGTTGAACCTGAAGCAGTAGCGATATTCCAACAATCCGCTCAGTGGAATCGCTTTCTTCATATCGAAGGCTCTTCAGACCTTCCATGGGCCGGTATAGAGACTGCAGTTCCGGCATTTATCACAATCTCCGGTGGAGAAGTCTTTGCCAACGGAGTAGGTGAAATTATGGTATTCGATATTCAAGGCAGATTGTGCGGCATAATTGGATCTGGAATAGATAGCATGAGCCTTCCAAAGGGAATTTATATTCTTAAATCTTCCGGCAAGACAAGCAAAATAAAAATCTGATTTAGACCCTTTCTATAAAATCATTTCGCCTCGGCATCCGAAACATGGGATGTCGAGGCGATTGTTTTTTCAGAGCGAAGAGTAGTATAGCGGTGTCTAATTGCAAATTACTCCGTTGATTGCTATCCCGGCTACTACCGCATAAGTACGCGAAAACTGTCGGATAAAATCTATTGATGAACGTCGGGGAGCCTTCATCTGCTTGTCGCTCGGATTTGAAATAAATGAAATAGTAGAATCTTTTGTCATAGGCAGAGTACTATCTGATTGACGTTAATGAATACAGTTAGTTTAGATCAATAAGGTTAACTATTGATATTTAAATAACGAAGCGGTAATCAGAATTATTATACTGAGTCACAAAAAATAAGACCCTCCGAAGCTATTGCCAGCTTCCGAAGGGAAATATTTTAAAGGTTTGAATGGGAGATCGCGCAAGGACAGGGCTTAATCCATATCCTCCACAGAGGTATCAAGAATTGATCCGGAATAATCAAAGAGTCAAAACTACATCTTTCTCCTGTGCTATCCTGCGTAAGTTAATGATAGCGTAACGCATACGCCCAAGAGCAGTATTGATGCTTACTCCGGTCTTTTCAGCGATCTCCTTAAAGGAAAGATTCTGATAATATCTCATTTCAAGTACTTCTCGCTGAAGATCGGGAAGTTCCCTGATGAGATATTTTACATCCTGAAGGATCTGCTCATTGATTATCATATCCTCTATAGTCGCTTCGCAGAGTTCCTTTCGATTAAGCAGATTCAAATCGTCAGCATCTGCCGATTGCAGATTCTCCGATTTCTCCTGCCGGTAATAGTCAATGATAAGGTTATGCGCAATGCGGGAAATCCAGGCCGGGAAACGTCCGTTTTCCGTATAGCGGCCCTGTTTGATTGTAAGGATAGCCTTTACAAAGGTCTCCTGGAAGATATCATTTGCGAGATCTTCATTCTTGATGAGCCGGAGAATATAGTTGAAGACGCGATCTTGATGACGCTTCAATAGCGCATCGAATGCTTCGTTGTTGCCTTGCGCATAAGCTTTTACCAACTGTTCGTCGGTCATGCTTAAATAATTTGCCATTCTAATCAGTTATATTGTTTGAGTAGAGGTCGGTCAATAGGCAGTTGGGTTTTGAATTGCTAAATGTTTGGTATTTATTCTTTGAGTATGACAATCGGGAGGGTGAATGGTTTAACGGTTTTTGGGTTATACAATAAAAATTCCGACCGTCTTGTCGCTACTTGTTTGCAAAGATACAACAAAAAGTCGGAATTACAAAATTTTTCGTATGCGACTCACGTTAAACTATGTTAACTACGCTTTTATTTTTCCAATTTAAGCTCACATGAAGCCCATTCTCCGGGGAACGTAGTGACTGATTGCAGCTTCAACCCATATATGGAGGCCGCCCTTTCTATCATCGGGACATCTGATTCATAGAAACCGCTCAGCAGCATTTCTGCTCCATCTTTCATAGAATCTACATATAGAGGCAGGTCAGCGAGAATCACATTGCGGTTAATGTTCGCAATGAAAAGGTCGGCCTTCGGAAGGGAAGTCAGAACTGAGGCATCGCCATCATGGATTGAGACTTTTATATTGCCATTGTATTCCGGTTTTGCATCATTTAGAGCGACATTCTCCCTTGCATTTATAGCGGCCGCAGGATCAATCTCTATTCCATAAGCGGCGTCAGCTCCTCGCATCATTGCAAGAATTGCCAGAATTCCGGTGCCGGTCCCCATGTCAATTACAATCTTGCCTTGCAAATTTCTATTAAGAATATGGCTGACCATCATTGACGTAGTCGCATGATGACCAGTGCCGAACGCCATCTTAGGATCGATCGTAATGTCATATTCAGCTTCCGGAACATCTTTATGGAATGTAGAATGTATCACACACCTGTCGGCGATCACAATTGGCTTGAAATAATTCTTCTCCCATTCTTCATTCCAGTCCTTACCGGCTTCTACTTCATGGCTGACAGAATATCGGCTATCGAAAGGAAAATCTGCAAGTACATCATTTACAGCGCTCTCAGTAAAGTCTTTTACCGGAATATAGGCCGAAAGCCCCCGATCATCAGGCAAGAATGATTCATAGCCTATATCTGCCAGATATGCAGCGAGCAGATCTGTCATATCCTCGGTGCAAGGTTCAAGATTAATGCGTAGATTGACGTAATCATTCATCACTTTTTCTTTTTGAAAAATCCGAGGAGTTTTTTGACATTGGAGAAAGCGGAAAATCCGATAATAGCATAATCGAGATAATTCATTCCGCCGATAAGTTTTCCGGCGATCGCACCTACTTTACTTATCGATGATTTTTTTCCTCCGGCATAATTCTTACTGAAAGGTGAAGAACTCTTGAGCTTGCGGATGCTCATATCAATCTTCTCTTTGCAGAATTCCTTCTGAAGAGCGACCAACGCACGCTGATAGCGGATTTCCGAAATAGTCAGTCCCTTCACTTGCCTGGGGTTAGGAGTTGCCAGATCAGCGGGCACATCAGGGAGTTTAGGATTTTGTTTGCTCATCTTCTTCAGGTTTTAAGTCAAGGATCAGTTTACTTATAAGACGGGATATCGGATTCTCAAGCAGAGGTTTGCGTAAGAAAAAGAGTAGGAGAATCAAAATCAGAAGAGATCCTGCGACGCATAGGAATGAAAGGGCAGGCGAGAGGAAAGATTCAAACACATTTTCAAGCGCAAACGCCAGAAGAATTAGGACTACTATGCCCAGAAGCAGACATACTGCACCAAATATGAGAGTTGAGAGCAGTACCGTCGTCTTTTCCGCTGCCGTCAGTTTGGCATATTCTATCTCAAGTTCGATCCATCTTTTACCATTGGCAAAGATGTTCTTAATTGAGTCTGTCATATTTTCTTTCATATACAGCGAGATTATACGGGTTTCGGTTATGACGGCGGATGTGCCGTTGAAAAGATTTTCTCTTAATTTATAAAGAGCGGGCATGAAAGCTATATGAAGACAACTCTCATGCCCGTTCAAATGATAGGGATAATTTTGATTATGCTTCTTCTCCGGAGAGTTCGGCCACGAGGGCATCAACCTCTTCGTCAGTGATCTTTATACCTTTACGACGAAGGAGTTTCACGATTCTCTCGCGCAGTTCCTCGCCCTTTTCAGGAGCAAAAAGCAGAGCTGCACCGGCGCCTACAATTGCACCGCCAAGAAAAGCATATAATATATTAAGAGCTTTCATATTTCTATAATTTTTAATTCTGATTAGATGTGCTGCTCGATCTGATCTTCAATTTCATCAACGAGTTCTTCCATCTGGCTCTTCTTAAGGCAAATACCTTTTTCCTTGAGAAGCTTGACGATATTCTTACGAGTATTGGTACCCTTTTCAGGAGCGAGCAGGAGGCCTACGGTAGCACCGGCGATTGCACCACCGATTACGGCGCAAATAATGTGAAGTGGTTTCATTGTCTTTTGGTATTTTTAGTGATTTAAAATTTCCGTTGTTATGAAAGGACCATGATTCCCTCGTCATTAAAGAGGATGCATAGGTCCGTCCTTACCATATAAACGCCGATCACAAAAGATAGTTCAGCGCATACTGCCAATTTTTTCACATTTTCCTTAATTTTCTAAGGATTCTCCTTCAGTCAGAATTTGAGTACATAATTATGCGCTTGAATTCATTAACGAAGACAATCAAAGCGAAGCTAAGGTCGCTTCATTACGTGATGCCTGAATATCATGAGTATAGGCCATTACGCCCTGCTCAGATAACTCCACGAGGCGCATATCACCCTCCGGAGTCGCCATTTTGACGTGATTTTCATCTACAAACGTCATCAATGGATACGTCTCACCATTTATAGTAGCTGTCCAGGTCTGATCCTCTTCCATGAAGTCGAGGCGATATGATTCGGAAGTTGTCTGATTAGTTATCGTATATCCTTTTCCATCGCATTTTACGAGATATCGGCCGTTGTCTGTGTCAATAACTTTGACGGAAGCACTAAGCGGATTTCTTCCGCTCCAGAATTCTATGGAATTGATAACGAGTATGTCGGCCAATGAGGTAACTTCATAGACGGGAAGAATCCAGAATGCGAAGAACACGAGTTCGTTGAGAAATTTCGAACCTACCTGATTATTCCATTTCAATACGGAATTAGTCAGTCGGAAAGATCCGATGCAACTCGAGAGAGTCAGCGAGGAGAGCACAAGTGCAATCACAGCTACGGAGAAATATCTTTTCTTCATATATTTTATATCTTAAGTTTGATTTCCTGATTTAAAGATATTGACAAAAATTCATTCTCAATTACAGATGATTTGAAATGAATTCTAAGAGCCTTTTTACTAAGAATTGTTAAAATATCAT
>JAIDYR010000008.1 GCA_029057985.1 Muribaculaceae bacterium
CGGTCTAATGGTCTTTTTCAGGCACCAGTGGAGCAATCCGTGCCGGTTCGACCCCGGCTCAGGGTACAGAAAAGAGGGTTCTCATATCGAGAGTCCTCTTTTTTGTTTGGCGGAATCGGTAGCCGCGCCGGTCTAATGGTCTTTTTCAGGCACCAGTGGAGCAATCCGTGCCGGTTCGACCCCGGCTCAGGGTACAGAAAAGAGGATTCTCGTTTTGAGAGTCCTCTTTTTGTTTGGCGGAATCGGTAGCCGCGCCGGTTCGACCCCGGCTCAGGGTACAGAAAAGAGGGTTCTCATATCGAGAGTCCTCTTTTTTGTTTTTTGTAATTGGTGACAAAAGGATTTAGATTGATAGCAAAATGGGCTGATATTGTAGCAAAATGATATAGAATTGAAGAATTTTGATTTAATTTGAAATTTTATGTTAAAATCTATTGTGTTTTATAAAATATTACTTAACTTTGCATATCTGATCTCTCTCTTAATAGAGAGGAAGTGTAGGATATTTAGAATTGGAAACGTAAACAACACTATACTAACTTAATTCATTTTTTTATGAAGAAACTTTACTTCTTTGTAGCCGGAGCATCGGCATTAGCTCTTTCGCTGGGGGCATACGCGCTGACGACTGCTCCGCTGACAGCTCTTTCTGCAAGTGCTGTGGTAACAGCTGAGGCCGGACTCTCTCTGGTCAATACCACTCCTGCTAACAATGCCATAATACCTTTATGGAATATTCCGACTGAGGTTACTTTCCGTTTCTCCGCGCCTGTCGAGGTTAATCGTAATAGCGGACTTGTGGTCAAGGTAATAAAGCCTTATATGTTTGGCGAAGGGGGTACGGAAATGGCTTCCTATCCCGCCTCTGATGAATCCCGGATCTATGTCAATCCCGCTAATCCCAGAGAACTCCTTGTCAAGGTAGAAGGAATAGAGTTTTCCGACGTTTCGACCGGATATAAAGTAATTCTTGAGGAAGGTCTGGTAAGCGGCGACGGCGCATCAAACTCTGAATGTGAGACCCGATTCTACTTCCAGGATACATTCCGCTGGACCACAAATCCCGCTTCCGGTTCAGTTTTGAACAATGCGGCTGAGGATCTTCAGAATGTCAGCGTGACATATTCCGGAGACCTGACTTCCGTGGGTCTTGCCGATATTCCTTCCTGGCTTCCTAAGATCATCCTATATCGCGCTAATTCCGAGACAGGGACCCGCGAACCTGTAGGTCTTTATACTCCGAGCACTGACGGCCTGACACTTAACCTTGCTCTCACCGTCGCTCCCGGCATGGAGGTGACTGATGTCACCGCTCCTGAATCATACGAAATCGACGTGCCTTCAGGAGTGATAATGTTCTATAATGGAGAAGACTATAAGGGTGGCAATCTGCCGGTTCTTATCGACGGACTGAAATGCGAGGGTGCCGCTTCCGAATGGGCTGATCTATCCGAGTATGTGACCTACAATGTGCCGGGTGATCTTGAGGCAAACCCAACTAATACCCGCACCTTGCTTGGAGAGACAGCCATGGGAGTGCTTTCGCTGGGACTTAAGACGACCAACATCGAAGGCGTGGCAGGTAGCGAAAAGATCAACTACTACTATTCGGCTACAGCAGATGGAGAGAAGACTCTGCTTAAGTCGATTGAATCGGCCAATGAATCAGAGGTCTTGATAATTGGCGTAGGCGCTATGGAGGATAATGATCCCGGTCTTTTGGAATTTACTCCTGTCAACTATCTCTATATGATGTTTGCAAGCTCCGGAGATGGCGAACTCGATCAGGAAGCAATTAAGAGTGTCTACAGCAAAGACGGCTATTATACTCTCGATATTCCTGACGGAGCTTTCATAGTAGAGGGCATGCCGGCTCGTGGTCTTACTTTGACCTATCATTACGATAGCACTCCTATAGCAAATGAGTTTGAATACACTCTCATTCCTTCTCCTGAAACTGTCATAAATGACCCGGTAAAAGTATTCAGTCAGAGCGGAAGCGGCATCACTCTCGAGGTTGCAAACGCTTCGATGATTGATTCCAGAAATAAATCAGCTACACTTCAGTTGCCGGATGGCACATCCTATACTCCTGTAACTGCAAAGACCAATTACAAAAATCAGCTTACATGGAAATTCGGCACAGGCAGCACAGTTTGGCCCGATGGAGAGTATGTCTTTACGGTTGCTCCCAATAAGGTTGGTGTCAATATGGGCTTCGAAGATGACTGGGATAGCAGCGATGAATGTAATTTCCCCGGCCTCACGGCAATCTATCATGTCGACACTCTTTCAGCCATCCTCCTTGTAGGAGCTGAGCCGGCTGCTACTTATACAGTAGTTACTCTCGATGGTAAGGTAGTAAAGAGCAACGTGGCTCTCAGCGAGCTTCATGATCTTGAATCCGGCATCTATGTAGTAAACGGCAAGAAGACAGTCCTTCGCAAATAATCGCACTCATAACTTATATGCAATCCTGTCGAAGTAGAGAGCTTCGATAGGATTGCTCTTCACTTTAATGATTTTATTCATTATAACGGTGAAATCCTATTGAAAATTTATAATTAATCCTATAACATAGTCCTAACAATGAAGAAGAAAACCCTTCTTTCGATAGGGGCAGTCGCAGTTGCTCTCGGTCTGGGAGTCACAGCAATGAATGCCGGAAGTCTTCTTACACTTCCGTTTGCAGCCGTGCTTACAGCAGATGAGACTCCGACAGTTGCCTATCTGAAATTTTCGGGAGCCCTTCCCGAGAATGAAAGCATAGTTCCTAACTGGAAGAACATGCAGAGTTGCTCCTTTAATTTTACCAACGCAAATCCCGGGACGTTTCCGGGTATAGAAGTTGATCGTGAATGTGCAGGAAAGATTCTCGTGCAGCGTTCTTCAACAGGAAGCTTCTTTGATGACAGCACGATCTGGGAAATCGATCCAGCGGATAAAAATGCTGTATTCGTTGATTCAAAATTTGAGGGTCGGCTTAATGTCGTTTTCCCCGAGCCTCTCACAATCTTTGGCTCAGCAGCGTCGTTCACATACTATAAGGTCATTCTTCCCGAGGGTCTTGTCAAGAAGGCCCGGGGAGTAGCTGTTACTCCTGAAGAAGGCGATGCACCTGCTGAAGAGATAAATAAGAGTCTGTCGGTAGAATATACTGTAAAGAGGATGGCAGCCTTTACTACAGTGCCGAAGAGCGGTGCTAAGGTATCCACTCTTGCCGGAGGCCTCCTGAATGCCAAGATCGAATATGAAGCAGGGACCGAAGTATCGATAGCCGATGCCTCCAAGAAGGCTGTGCTTTATAGAGTTAATCCTGCCGCCAGTCCTTCTGATACTCAGGTGGGAACCTACTCTCTCTCAGTATCCGGCACGACAGTAGATCTGACTTACGATTCCAACGTGCAGCCTGATCTGACAACCGGCACGCAGACCTATAAGATCGTTGTGCCCGAGGGCGCCATCAATGCAAGGATGAGCACTGCCTTCTTTGGCGATATCAACACTGATATCGTCATCGACAATCTCGGTCTTGTCTTCATGGATATCGAATCCCTCGAAATCGTAGGTATGCCCGCACCCGGCAGTGATTTCCCTGTGTTGGATACTCCTAAGGAATTTACGGTCAAGCTACCCGCTCCCATGAGTTTCGGCGGCAAGAAGGCCAGTATTTGCCCGGAAGGTTCGTCATCTCCGGTGGCTAATTATTCTGGTGCCATATCTTCCGATGGCCTGACTGTCACTTATACAATGGATCAGCGCACCAGCAATACCAGCAAATTGAATTATCCGGAATGGTGGTCAAGCGGTAAATATGTCCTCAGTTTCCCCGCAAGCAGTTTCACTGATAAGGCCACAGGAAAGTCCAGTCCCAAGATGGACACTCAGGCCTGGAACTATATCGATGGCATCTCAGTCGATCCTTTCACTTACATGACAGGAAATGTCAGCCGCTCATTCTATGATGATGGCAAAAAGGTAGAGCCTAATCCGGAAGTTGTCTACAGCACTCAATCTCAACTTGAAGCTATCCCGGCCGAATTCGGTATTGCCAGCTGGACAATCAGATTCCTGAGTACATGTCAGCCTGATCCGCAGAATACAACGGCTAAAATCCGCCTGATGAAAGAAGGCCAGTCAGAACCGCTCTTTGAGGAAGGCACAAGCGAAATGGTCGGCGGAACCCATCATCTCTGGAAATCCTCAACAGCACCCTGGACTACTAAAGTTGAAGAAAAGATCGCAAATTCGCAGTCATGGGTGATCTTCTATAATATTACGGATGAGCCTTGGTATGCCACAAGTGCTGCCGGCCCGTATAAGTACCGTAAATATGACTTCCTGAAGACTCCCGGTAAGTACACTCTCGTGGTCGACGAAGGATTCTTCGTAGATAAGTCCGGTATCCCATCGCAAGCTATTGCTGCTCCGTTCACCATCATTGGCGCTATGGAATCAACTCTCGCTCCGGCAGGCGGTTCCACTCTCGAATCTCTTCAGACAGTCACAATCACATATCCCGAAGGTGCGACTGTAAATGTTCCTGCCGATACCAAGATTCAGCTTGCAAGAAAATTTAATAATTCAAACAAGGATGCCTACCTGCCATACTTCAAGGTGACAGGGGAAGGAAATGTGGTGACTATTGCACTCGACGAACCCTTCACGTTATCAGGTGAGGACTTCAAGGTTAGCGTCCCCGGTAATATCTGGCAAGTGACTTATGAAGGAGAGACCCAACCAAATGCTCCTTACGAAGCCTTCTATAACATATATAACATCCAAAAAGGTACTGTCACGCCTGCTCCCAATATGGACGGCGAGCCCATATATGCGACGGCCCTTTCTGAGATCCTCTATACAGCATCATGCGGTATTGCAGAGGTATCAGGCAGCGCCAATCTCTATTCTGTAGTTGATAATAATCGCACAAAAGTCGCTACATATTCTGCCCAGGCGATCGCTTCAGGATTCGAAGCTAATGAATGGAGCAAAACGATTACATGGACCACAAAGGATGACCTTTCGGAAATTCCTGCCGGAGATTACGTATTTGAAATTCCTTCAGGCACTCTGACTTACGCAGGTTATATTTCCAATTATAAAGTCAGCGAAACCTACACGTTCGATTATAAGTTCAGAGCTCCTGCTCCGAAGTTCAATTCTCTCTTTGATAAGGTATATCCGACCACTCCTCAGATCTATACAATCGACAACGGCGGCTCCGGCTTCAGCACAGCATCATTCGAGTTTAAGAATGCAGAGGTGAAGGCAGGCAATTCCGATGCCAAGATCGAGGTGCTTTTCGAAGGTAATAAGGTTGCTGAATTCTCATTCAGCAGTCCTGCAGTGACCTTCGAGGCTGCAACAGAAACAATGCCTGGTATTCTTGAGCTTAACTTCGCGGAGATTTCCGATTATAACTTCGCTACAGTCGGCACTTATACTCTTGTTGTACCCGACGGCCTGTTTGTTCTCAACGGAGAGGACGTAGTCGGACAGTCTTACGAAGTCGCAGTTGTAGAGAAGCCTGTTGACTTTACCTACACTCTCAGTCCGGAGGCCGGCAGCGAAGTTGAATCTCTGGGAGAAATCACACTTGTCTTCCCGAATGCCGACAATATCATGTATTCGAGCGACAGCACGCATCCCGTAGCTACTCTGACAAGTGAAGATGGCACTCAGGTCCTTCCCTGTGTCTACCCGACTTCAGACTACAACAATACGCTGACACTCAAATTCGGTGATACTGATACGGAGTGGATCAAAGGTAAGTATACCCTGACAGTCAATAAGGGCGCTATCAATCTTGGAAATCCCCAGTTTGACGATTCAGTCTTGGGAAGCGGCAATTTCGAGGGTCTGACAGCGGAATATAATTATATTGGCGCTACTCACGTAGATATGCCTTCTATCACTGAATATATCAATCTTGCAATGCCTAATTCCTCCGAAGCCAATCTGTCGAATACTCAGTATGGTATGGGTATGGTCGGATTCAACCTTAAGACTAAGGATTTCGAAGGCGTTGCAGGAGCTGACTTCCTCCAATTCTACTATCAGGCTGATGAAAATTCAGAGCGTGAACTGCTGACTACGGTAAATGCAGATAATGGCGCCCGAGTATTGATAATCGGTGGCGGACTTATGGATGACGATGATCTTCCTTCATTCCAGCCCGTATCGCTGATGTATATCATGCTTTGTGGCGATGGAGATGAGGTCAACGAAGAAGAACTTCCTCAGTATATGCGTCAAGGTTATTACACTCTCGTAATCCCCGACGGAGCATTCAAGGCTGACGGCAAACTTCTGAGCGGCACATCCATCAAATATCACTTCGTAAATGAAGTTCCCCCGTTTGACATGGAGTATGTGCTGACTCCTGATCCCGAAGTGACGATTGAAAAGAATGCCGGAGAGGTATTCGGTCAGAGCGGAACAGGCATAAGCATCCAATTCCCCGAGGCTTCCTCGATCGATTACGAATATAATCCCGCTACTCTGACATGTCCGAATAATGACGTGCTTACTCGCAACTCTCCTACGACTAACTGGACCAACAAACTCACATGGAAGTTCGGCACAAGCGCTACGAAATGGACCAACGGCGAATACGTATTTGAAATTCTTCCCGGCAAAATCGGAGTTAATCAGGGTGATGTAGAAGACTGGACGACAGAAGGAAACTTCCCGGGCCTCAAAGTCATCTACAACGTTGCGGATCCTAACGATCCTTCGACCGGAATCATCATGATCGGCGTTGACAAGGCAGATGCCTACAATGTCTTCACACTTGACGGCAAGATCGTCAAGATTAACGCGAAGGCAGAAAATATGCTCGACCTTGAACCCGGCATGTACATCATCAATGGCAAGAAAGCCATCGTGCGCAAATAAAATTATCCTCGTCCATTCATAGAGGAAAATTATCAGGATATCCCCTGCCGATTCTTGAATCGGCAGGGGATTTTACTCTATATCTTTTGCTATCTCGGATTTTATGATTATTTTTGTGAGTTGAAACAGCAATAACCGCATCATGAAAGAAAACATAGGAAAGATTCTATATTGGGTCCTGCTCGTGATTGTCTTTTTCCCGTTCGGTTCGGTCGGGCTGCCGGATCTGGTGACAGCCCCTGTAGGGCTTGCTCTCGGTCTTGTATTTGCAATCATATTCGGCACTCCTTATCCCAAGATCAATAGGGTCCTTTCGAAGACTTTGCTTCAGGCTTCTGTTGTCGGGCTTGGCTTCGGCATGAATCTGATAAAAAGCCTGCAGAGCGGAGCGGAGGGAATGATATTCACGGTAGCTTCGGTAATCGGAGTGATGGTAATAGGCATTCTCGTCGGCAATTATATGAGAATTAATGCGAAGACAAGCTATCTTATTTCGGCCGGGACCGCGATATGCGGAGGTTCTGCAATCGCTGCTGTAGGTCCTGTAGTAGGGGCTGACAAGAACGAAATGGCCGTATCCTTAGGCGTGATCTTCATTCTCAATGCCATTGCGCTTTTCATCTTCCCGCCGATGGGTCATTTTTTCCATCTTTCCCAGACTCAGTTCGGCACCTGGGCCGCAATTGCTATCCATGACACAAGCTCCGTAGTCGGCGCCGGAGCCGCATACGGCGCAGAGGCTTGCGATCTCGCGACTCTGATCAAATGTACGCGGGCTCTCTGGATTATCCCCCTGGCATTCTTCACGATGTGGTTCTTCCCCAAGCTGATGGCCAGAAAGGCAAAGGCCGGAGGCACGGCAGCGGAAGAGGGTAAAGCAAAGATCACTATCCCCTGGTTTATATTCTACTTCGTGCTGGCCATGATTATCAATACCTATACCCGCGATGCCGTCAGCTTCCTTCCCGGCCTCTATGACTTCATATATGCTCTGGCCCGCAAATGTCTTGTGGCGGTCCTATTCGCAATAGGAGCGGGACTTAGCCTGAAGGTCATAAGGTCAGTAGGCGTAAAGCCGCTGATTCAAGCCGTCACTCTATGGATATGTATAGGAGCGGTAAGTCTGTTCGTTGTGATGACAACAATAGAATAATGTCAGGATGCGGAATTTATGAGGGTCGTTAAAATTTAAGAAAATGGATGTATTGACTTACGTAAAGCGAAATGCGAATTTTTCTACGCTCATGCTCGGCGCCGGCACTGTCTTTGCAGGCACTGCGGCTGCGGCGATACGCGGCAATATGGAGATAATGTTGGCTATACTCTGCCTGATCTTTGTCATGCTTGCCCAGTTGTCGGCTAATTTCGCGCATAACTATTATGCCGCATCGAAGTATTACGATAATCTCCCGCGTCCTCGCTATTCCGTCTATGCGCATGATGAGGTAAAGAATCAACTGGCAGTCAGAGTGCTGCGTGAGGCATCCTTCGCATGTGCCATTCTGGCGGCGGTAGTAGGCCTCGGAATAATGGCAATTTCAGCTGCGCCCTATATCGTAATAGGCATCGGAGTCCTTATCGTCGCTTTCAACTATATTCTCAATTTCGGAAAAAATCCGGCGTTTGGAAAGCCATATACCATCCTGTTCACCTGGCTGCTTTTCGGTCCGATAGGGGTCATCGGCACTTCGATGGTGCAATGTCAGCATGAGGCAACGTCACTCTGGAGTTTCTTTGATCACGCGCCGAGTCTCTTTCTCGGACCGGCAATGGGATTCCTTGCCTGCAATGTCCATATGTCGTACAGTTACAGTATGTTTCGTCTTGATCCCGAGCGTAAATCGCGTGGAATGACGTATATCCTGGGACCGCGTTTCGTGGAGATCCTCTTTATCATCAACGGTCTGCTTATGCTTGGCCTGATTATTTTCAAAGTCTTCTTTCTTGATTACCCTCAGCCGGAGATTGCGATAGTGCCCGCATTTGTGGCTTTCGCGCTTAATACGTATATAGGTATCAGGATGCGTTTTGTTCCGGTCGGAGAATTGCAGCATCTTACGATGATGGTGAAGGTCAACTATCTGCTGACGGGCGTCGTGACGTTCATCGTATGGTGGTGGATAGGGATGCCTGACGATTCCTTCCGCACATTATTCTGAACATGAGGCTTCTTTCCTATATGCCCTTTGAGATATATGGATGCAGTGCGGACTTCGCTTCACTAATCGTATTGAGGGATGCGGGAATAAAAAATTGGTGAAAAATTTGGAGATACACGGATTTTTGTGTAACTTTGCAGTCGCAAAACGGAATCGGGGTGTAGCGCAGTTGGTAGCGTGCTACGTTCGGGACGTAGAGGTCGGGCGTTCGAGTCGCCTCACCCCGACTACCAGATAAAAAGGATTTCATCTTCGGATGGAATCCTTTTCATTTTTCGATATAGGCAGATTGTCGATCGATGAGAGTTGAAACGTAAACAAGGTTAACCCAGAAAAACCCTGAATAAAGTTAAAGACCGCGCCGACGTGACCGGATAAGGGTCGTAGGCGCGGTCTTATTTATTTCCTGTAAGAATCGATATCAGGAGTCCGGGATGTCCGACTCCCGGCTTAATCTTAGCATTACAGATTGAAGGCTTTGCGGATGTCGTCGACGGCATCCTCCTTTTCCCAGGTGAAAAGTTCTACCTCACGCTCGATTGGAGCATTTTCGTAACGGGATTTGAATGTCTTTTTTACAGTCTCCGGCCGGCGACCGAAATGGCCGTAAGATGCGGTCTCGAGATAGATGGGATTGCGCAGTTTCAGTCGCTCTTCGATTTTCTTCGGTCGCATGTCGAAAAGACCCTTTATGCGCTCTGCGATCTCGGAATCGGAAAGAGGCACTTTCGCTGTCCCGAAAGTATTGATATAAAGGCTCACGGGCTCTGCCTTGCCAATAGCATAAGCTACCTGCACGAGTACTTCGCGGGCAACTCCGGCCGCAACAAGATTCTTGGCGATATGTCGGCAGGCGTAAGCTGCGGAGCGGTCTACTTTAGAAGGGTCCTTGCCTGAGAAAGCTCCTCCGCCGTGGGCGCCGCGACCGCCGTAGGTGTCGACTATAATCTTGCGACCGGTAAGGCCGGTATCCCCATGCGGGCCTCCGATGACGAATTTGCCGGTAGGGTTGACATGAAGGATAAGGTCATCGTCGAATAGTTTCTGCTGATCTTCCGGAAGAGAAGCGATCACGCGCGGAAGAAGGACGTCGCGGACGTCGCGATATATAGTGTCGTGCATCTCGCGATCCGCCTTTGCGCGGGCTTCATCTGTATCTTCAAGAGGGAGGAAGAATTCATCGTGCTGAGTAGAGACTACGATTGTGTGGATACGCTTCGGACGCCCTTCTTCATCATATTCTACCGTCACCTGACTCTTTGCGTCCGGGCGCAGATAAGAAGCGAGTTTCCCTTTGCGGTAATAGGTCATGGCGTCGGCTTCTCGACGAATCTTGGCAAGCTCCTGGAGTATTTTGTGGGAAAGATCAAGAGTCAGAGGCATGCGGGTCTCTGTCTCATCGACAGCGTAGCCAAACATCATACCCTGGTCGCCGGCACCCTGAAGGTCGGCTTCTTCGCGGGATACTCCGCGATTGATATCGGCGCTCTGCTCATGGATAGCCGAAAGCAGACCGAGCGAATCGGCGTCGAATCGGTAGGCTCCACGGTTATATCCTATGCGGTTGATGACATTGCGTGTGGCTGCAGGGATATCGACGTAGGCATCGGAGGTGACCTCTCCGGCAACGACTACCTGTCCGGTAGTGCAAAGAGTCTCGATAGCTACATGGCTCTGCGGATCGCGAGCGAGAAATTCATCGAGCAGAGCATCAGAAATCTGGTCCGATACTTTGTCGGGGTGTCCTTCAGATACGGATTCGGACGTAAAAAGATAATTCATGTTTTTAGCATTTTTTTTGGGGAGGTTGCAAGCAGGCAAATTTGTCCTCCCACTGTGATATAACGTATTATTGATTGCTCGGTCAGGGAGCTATGACCGTGAAGCCTAACCCCTCGCTGACCGGGCAACAGAATGCAAAGTTACGAATTTATTTTGGTTCGCGCAATATAATTGGCTCTCTCTACAGCTTCGGAGATGTGGGAGCATATATTGTCCGAACCGATCAGTTTGTCGATTCCCGCTTTATGCAGGGTCTCGCTTACGGAGGGATTGACGCCGGAAAGGACGGTCACGATTCCTTCCTCCCTGGCGCTGTTGATCAGAATCTCAAGATTATGGACTCCCGTTGCGTCAATGAAGGGGACTTTTCTCATGCGGATGATGCGTACTTTAGGTGTCTCATCCATACGCGACGAGCGCATCACTTCATCGAATTTTGTGGCTACACCGAAGAAGAAGGGGCCGTCGATTTCATAAACTCCTACTCCTTTTGCCAGATCGAGCACTTCATGCGTAGAAAGGTCATCCCCTTCGGCGGCATCGAGTTGATTGCCATAGACGCGGACTGAAGTATTCTCCATGACGCGGCGAAGGAAGAGTACTATGGCGAGCAGCAGTCCGATTTCGATAGCAATTGTCAGATCGAAGATGACTGTCAGCAGGAAAGTGACGATTAGAATGGAGATATCGCTCTTAGGATTCCTGAAGATTCCGACTACCGTGCGCCACCCGCTCATGTTGTAGGATACGACTATCAGCACGGCTCCAAGACAAGCCATCGGGACAAGATTGATCAGAGGCATCATGAAGAGATAGACGAGCAGAAGGATTACGGCGTGGATCATGCCGGCTACCGGGGTCCGCCCCCCGTTGGTGATATTGGTCATTGTGCGGGCGATTGCGCCGGTGACAGGAATCCCTCCGAAGAAGGGTACGGTAATATTGGCGATACCCTGACCGATCAATTCCGTATTTGAATTGGTGCGCGATCCGGTCACGCCGTCGGCTACGGTAGCGGAGAGGAGCGATTCTATTGCGCCTAATACTGCAATGGTGAAAGCCGAAGGTAGCAGAAGGTTGATGCTCTCCATATTCAGTCCGATGGAATGAGGGTGAGGAATATCCGTAGTAAGATTCTTAAAGCGCATGCCGATAGTCTCTACGTTGGAGAAATGACCATAGCCATTCATTATCCATACAAAGACAGTCATGACTATTATGGCGACCAAAGCTCCCGGCAGACGCTTGGAAATTTTCGGGGTTAAAATGATAAGCAGCAGCGATACTGCTCCAATGATAGTGGTCTCCCAATCGATCGATGCGAAATGACGAAGATAGACTCCCCATTTGCCTATGAAATCGGCAGGAAGTTTCTCATTTATGGTCAATCCGAAAAAATCCGGCATTTGGGTTGAGAAAATGGTGACGGCGATGCCGGCCGTGAATCCTACTACGATGGGGTAGGGGATGAACTTGATCACCGTTCCCAGACGGAATAATCCCATCATGACCAGGATTACGCCTGCCATGAAAGTAGCGATTGCAAGTCCTGAGAGGCCGTAGAGGGAGATGATATTATAGACGATTACGATAAACGCACCCGTCGGGCCCCCAATCTGGACAGAGTTGCCTCCGAGAGCGGAGACAAGAAAGCCGCCGATGATGGCAGTGATAAGGCCGACCGAAGGATTTACTCCCGAAGCTATGGCGAATGCGATTGCCAGAGGGAGGGCGACTATTCCCACTACTATGCCTGCAATGAGATCAGCCTTGAATTTTGAAAGTGAGTAGCCCCCTTTGAAGAGGCGTAAAGAAGCCGGGCGGAAATCAAGTTTATTCAATAATTCCATACGATTGATGTTTTATCTCCTGTCAGATTCCTCATACAATATCTGATTATTACATTATTTCAGAGGAGTGCAGACCAAAATTAATGAAGATAAATACCGGGCGAACCCGGCATTTATCTTCATCAGATAGAGATATTGTTTATAGTAATTACTTCTTGGAAGAGGATTTCTTCGGACCGTAGGCCGTATAACCGCGATAACCGCGATAATCCTTATAGTTCTTGCGGGAGTAGCCGTAGCCGTAGCGATAGGATGTGCCGTAGCGAGCGGCAGTCTCGGAGCCGTTGATGATGACCGACATGTTGCGGAATGACTTCGTGCGGTAGAGACGTTCAAGCTCGGCGAGCATGGAGCGCTCGAAGAGTCCGACGCGGATTACGAAGAATGTGCGGTCGCAGACTTTGTCGATGATCTGAGCGTCGGCCATCATCTGCACCGGCGGACAGTCGATGAATATGTAGTCATATTCCGTGCGGAGATACTGCACGAGGTTGTCGAATCTTGAAGATTCAAGGAGTTCTGTCGGGTTCGGGGGGAATGCTCCGGTCGGCAGAATCGACATTCCGGGAGTGATGGTATCGTGGATTATCAGCTGGTCGACATCGCGCTGAGAGCCGTTGAGATACTCCGCAAGACCCTTCTTGGGAGAATGGACTATACGCGACAGGGAGGCGCGGCGGAGGTCGCCGTCGACGAGCAGTACGCGCTTACCCTTAAGAGCGAGGGCAATGCCGAGGTTGATTGAGATGAAGGTCTTACCGGATCCCGGGTTGAACGAAGTCATCATCGACACGCAGGGAATCTGATCGGCCGTGATGAAGGAGACGTTAGTACGCAGCACACGGAAAGCTTCGTTGATGATATCGCGATTGCCTTCCGCAACGACGATATCTTCTTCAGCGGGAAGTTCGTCGCGCATCTCTGATGGATGGCGATAGAATTTAAGCCAGCTGACCTTGGCATGGCGGAAGAGGGGAATTTCGCCGACAATCGGGATGTTGAGGCCCTCTACGTCCTTGCGGCCGCGAATCTTGGTATTGAGAGTCTCGACGATATAAATTATGGCGAAAGGAAGGATAAGACCGACGAGGAAGCCGATCATGTAGGTCTGCTGTGACTTCGGGAATGTCGGAGTCGAGGGGCCCGTCGGACGACGCAGGATTCGGGTATTGACCGATGTGAATGCCTGCGAAAGTTCGTTCTCCTCACGCTTCTGCAGAAGATAGAGGTAAAGAGTCTCCTTTACTTTCTGCTGGCGTTCTGCAGTCAGAAGATATTTAGCCTGTCGGGGATTGGCGGCTACGCGGGCGTTGGCAGTCTGCTCGCTTCGCTGCATTGACGACAACTGATTGTTCAGGCCGACGATTTCATTGTCGAGAGAGGCCAGAATCGAGCTGCGGAGGGCTGCGAGGCGTGAGTCATACTCCATGATGAGCGGGTTGGAGGCCGAAGTATTGCCGAGCAGAGAATTACGCTGCATCATGATGTTGTTGTATTCGCCGATCTGCGACTCGACGTTGGCGCCGATTACCGTATTTACAGGAAGAACAGTATTGTTGCGTCCCTCAGTCATTATGAAGTTCTTCAGATAGCGGGCCATCTGAAGCTGATTGTTGATATTCATAATCTGGGAGCTCGCAGTGTTCGATTGCTGCATATACATGCTTGAGGCCTGGTCAAGGTCCGGGATAAGATGGTCGGACTTGAATGAGGATATGTCGGAATCAACATTTCCAAGTTCGCTCTCGATGATATTGAGGCGGTCGGTAATGAAGTTTGAAGTGACGGCTACGACCTCGGCGCGGCTTTTGATCCAGTCCTGATTATAGGCATTGACGAGTGAAGTCAGGATTTCGTCGCCACGTTGAGGGGAAGCGTCGTTGCAGGTCATCTGCACTACGTTGGCTTTCTTGTTGGGCTGCTCGATTGTGATTTCGTTCTCGAACTTTGTGGTAGCTGTCGCGAGAGTCTCGCGGCGCACGAGGATTGTCATCGGCTGTCCGATCTGGAAGAACGGAGTTTTGGTGATGATGACGCGGCCGGATGAAGTGCCGATTACGGAGCCCCATGTCAGGTCGTCGGCTGAGGGCACGATGAGGTCCTTGCCGTTGATGACCACGTCTTCGATGCTCAGATGGCCTGCTTCATTGATATGAAGGGTCATCGATGCAGTCTCGTCGGATGGCATGTCGGGGAAATCGACATTGATCGGGAGATTGGAGCCGTAGAGCACGGTATTATGAAATGCGCCCGGGGAGAAGTAGTTGACAGTGAGCTTGAGTTTCTTTACTACCTGCTCCATGAGGTCGGGACTCTTTAATGACGCCATCTCGTCCTGGAGATGGGTATTCTGGATACCTACACCGATATCGGAGAGATCGACTGAGGATGATCCAACTGCACTCTGGGCGTCATCACGAATGATGACCGAGCAGGTGCGGGTATAAATCGGGACGGTCTTCTTGACGTTGAGGACCGCGAGTCCGGTGCATACTATGACCGAGAGGAGCACCCAGAACCAGAAGCGCATTGCAATTGCAAACACGTCGGAGATATTCACCGTGCCGAGAGCGGAATGGGAGGATACCCCTTTGGTGTCATCTGCCTTCTCGGTTGAAGGAGAATTTGAGTTGATGTCAGCCATTGGAAATATTAGTCAGTTTATTACGATATAGTTTACGGTTGATGTCAGGCCGGAAAATTATCCGTCCGGATATGATTTTTGATATAGTCGCAAAAATCTGCGCAAAGTTAATACAATTTTGTAAATCACGCAAATCCAGAGCGGTCATTCTTTAACTTTAGTCTGAAAAATTGAATTTTTACATTCCGGTCCTCTTTTTTTGTGAAAATATCTTGATAATTAATAAATTTTAATTAAATTTGCATTTGAATAACGAATAATTCTTGTTGAAGAGAAATTCAATTCGGTTATTCAACTCCGGTCAACTCAATATTTGGCGTATATATAATGCTTTTACTAACTATAAATTAATGTGTTTATGAAGAAACTTTTACTTCTTGCAACGGCTATCCTTGGTCTTGGGTCTGCAAATCAGGCTGTAGCCGCCCTTCCCCCTTCGAGCGTACCTTCCGGCGTCACTGTCATTCCCTCTCCCGGAAGCGAGATTGATGTGACTTCTCCCGAATATACTCTCGGCGTGTCAACAATCACCCTCAGCTTCGGAGGCCGAGAGATATATCCCAACTCTAAAAATACTGTTCCGGCAGAGCTCTATAAGAATGATTTCTCCGGCGCTCCCGTTGAGACTACCATGCGTGCCTCTGTCGACATGGAGACTATGAAGACCTGCGGCGTGATTTTCTCCGGCGCCTGGACTTCCAACGGTCAGTATAAGATTGTCATCCCGGAGGGTATGTTTGTCTATGTAAGCGGCACTGACGCCAACGATGAGCCCACCGGCACAGAGCCGACTCCCGGCATGACTCTCTACTATGAGATCAACACTCCCTGGTATCCTACTCCCGTCGACCAGATGGTGGTTCCCGAACTTCAGGATATCGTCCTGACTTTCCCCGGAGCATCCGAAGTGCGCATGACTTCCAAGTATAAGGCTACTTTCGGAACTCTCACCGACTATTACGGAATCGCCTCTTCTGTAGAAGGCAATCGCCTGATCATCAAGATGAGCCAGAGCGGAGGAATCGCATCCTCATTCGATATCCCGGGCCAGTATCTTTTAGGTATTGATCCCGGAAGTGTAGAATATGTAGTTGACGGCGTGACTAAGACTAATAATGAAGTACGTCTGACATATCATATCCATGCAGCTCCCGAACCCTCCGTATATCCCTATGCGGATGAGGCAGTCACCGACGGCATCGAATATTTCGAAATAACTGCTCCCGACGGATTCAGCGATTCATTCTTCCTTATGAATGACAGAGTCAACAACTATCTCTATCAGGCAAATGAAATGGGCGACCTCGACAAGACTCATCCGGCAGCTCTTTGTAAAGCGCTCTGGGCTGAGTGCGATGTCGAACGTCATCAGATATATCTTGCTCTTTACGATCCTCTGACTCTTGAACCTCTCAACTTCACCCTCGACCAGGGCACATTCTTCGAGCCTAAGCCGACTGATGAATGGAGCGTCGTTCCCGGCTCGCTGCAGCCTTGGAAGCCTCTTTACTCCGGCACATACTGCCTCCTCCTGGGTCAGGGCCTTTATAGCGGAGAATATACTTCCCAGATCCTCGGCTCAACTCCGAAATTCATCGTCTCCGAGCCTTTCCGCTTCTATTATGAGATTGAAGGCCAAGTGACTGTAGGCGTTGATAAAATCGTGAATAATGCTGAAGTTGACAGCGTGAATGTCTATACACTCTCCGGAATCCGCGTGCTCGGCAACGCGCAGAAATCAGAGCTTAAGAACCTTCCCGCCGGTTTCTACGTTGTAAACGGCAAGAAGGTCGTAGTGAAATAATCCGATTACATGCAGAATAAAGAAATCGAATTGCTTATACCGGAGCTCCGCCCTGAGGCGGGGCTCCGTTTGCAAAAGCTCCTGCCGATCATGCAGGAGCAGGGTCTGGATGCCGTACTGCTGGCATCGAGCGCCAATGTGTTTTATATGGCAGGCCGCTTCTTTCGCGGCTATGTGTATGTAAATTCCGACGGACAACGGATTTTCTTCCTCATCCGCCCGAATTGCTTCCTGACCGACGGAAAGGAAGTTATAGCCATTCGCAAGCCGGAGCTTATCCCGGATGCTCTTGCAGAGTTGGGAATCTCCATGCCGAAGAATCTCGGTCTGGAACTCGACGCATTGAGCTTCAGTGATATCGAACGCCTTAAGCGTATCTTCCCGGATGCGGCTATAGGAAATGCCTCTTCCGTCATGAGAGACTGCCGGATGACGAAGACTCCTTATGAACTTCGCCTGATGCGTGAGGATGGCGAGCATCAGATGGCCGCCTATCGTAAGATAACCCGTCTTTATAAACGCAATATGACCGATGTCGAATTTCAAATAGAGATCGAGCGGGTGCTGCGTCTTGAGGGTAATCTCGGATTCCTGCGCACGTCGGGCAATCTTATGGAAATTAATCTCGGGTCGGTTATAAGCGGCGATAATGCCGACTCTCCGTCGCCTTATGATTTTGCGATGGGTGGCGCCGGAGTGTCGCCGGCACTGCCATGTGGCGCCAACGGCGAGATAATGAAGCCGGGCCAGACAGTCATGATCGATATGAACGGCTGCTTCAACGGCTGGCAGACCGACATGACCAGAGTCTGGACCATAGGGGATGTGGAAGAATTGGCACGCGATGCCCATGAGTGCTCGCGCCGGATACTTCGCGAACTCGAGAAAATGGCTGTCCCCGGTGTCGAGGTGCGCGAGCTTTTTGACCGTGCAAACTCCATTGTAGAGGAAGAGGGACTGGAACAGTACTTCATGGGCCATCGCCAGCAGGCAGCCTTCATAGGCCATGGGGTCGGCATCGAGCTCAATGAATCTCCGGCGATAACACCGCGGTGCAAGGTGCTTCTCAAAGAGAATATGACTCTGGCTATAGAGCCTAAATTTGTGATTCCGGGCGTTGGGGCGGTCGGCGTTGAAAATACGTATGTCGTCACTCCCTCCGGACTCGAAAATCTTACCCCCTTCCCCGAAGAATTGACCGATCTTTTATGAATCTCAAAGACAAGCTCACGCATCGCGCCTTTTCCATAGTAGGACAATCTGCCGATGAACTCGGCAGGGAGGCCTACGTCGTAGGAGGCTATGTGAGAGATATTTTTCTTGAACGCAAATCAAAAGATGTAGACTTTGTCACGGTTGGATCCGGTATCGAACTGGCTAAGAAAGTCGCATCCAATATAGCTGCCGTCGGGCGACGGCGACCTAAACTCGCCGTGTATGCCAACTATGGCACAGCTCAGCTTCACGATGCCGACCTCGAACTCGAATTCGTAGGGGCCAGGCGGGAATCCTACCGACGCGACTCACGTAACCCAATCGTTGAGGACGGCACTCTTCAGGACGACATGGAGCGGCGTGATTTCACGATCAACGCCATGGCAATATGCGTCAACAAGGATCGCTTTGGAGAGTTGATCGATCCATTCGGAGGTCTGGCTGATCTTGCCAGGCGTGAAATCCGGACACCGCTTGACCCGGACGTGACCTTCTCCGATGACCCCTTGAGAATGATGCGGGCTATCAGATTCGCAACTCAACTCAACTTCCGAATCGTTCCGGCGACGTTTCAGGCCATAAAGCGCAATCGCAACAGAATAGAGATAATCACCAAAGAGCGTATCAATGATGAGCTCGGCAAGATAATGAGAAGTCCTAAGCCTTCGATAGGATTCATGCTTCTCGATATGACCGGCCTTTTACCTTTGATTTTCCCCGAACTATGCGAACTCAAGGGTGTGGAGAATCATGAAGGAGTAGGCCATAAGGATAATTTTCTTCATACTCTGAAAGTGCTCGACAATGTAGCTGCGAAGTCCGACAATGAATGGCTTCGCTGGGCCGCATTGCTCCATGATATAGCAAAGCCTAAAGTGAAGCGTTGGGATGCTCGTCTCGGCTGGACTTTCCATAATCACAATTATATTGGCGAGCGAATGATTCCACGCATCTTCAAGAGGATGAAACTGCCTCAGAATGAGAAGATGAAATATGTGGCCAAACTCGTAGGGCTTCACATGCGACCTCAGAATGTGGCCGACGAAGGGGTCTCCGACAGCGGAGTGCGCAGACTCAGCACCGATGCCGGCGCCGATCTTGAAGATCTGATGACTCTTTGCGAGGCGGATATCACGTCGAAGAATCCGGAAAAAGTGCGCCGTCAGCTCGAAGGGTTCGCCAAACTGCGTAAGCGGATTGCGGAAATCAACGCGGCTGATGATTATCGCAAATGGAAGAATCCTGTCGACGGCAATATTATAAAGGATGTGTTCGGCATCGGCGATGGTCCGATACTCGGTCAGCTCAAACAGGATATAAAAGACGCCATACTTGATTGCAGAATTGAAAACTCTGTCGAAGCCGCCCTCGACTATCTTCTTCAGCTTGGAGAGTCCCGACATGAAGAGATAGAAGCTCTGGGAGGAATAGTGCCCGCGTCATGGAAAGACAGGATTAAACTTCCGGAGGGTGCGGAAGGCGAGGCTTCAGAGGCCGCGGAATTAGATTGACGACTTACTAAAACTCGTTAATTTTCGCATTAAGAAAGCGGAAAAAGTTGCGTAATAGAATAAAAATCATTATCTTTGCCCGATATTAGCGCCGATTTCGAGCTTTTCTCCAGTTGGAGAGGGGTTGGATTTTGACGTAAAAAGGTAAGAATCAACAACGTAACAACAGCTATACATCAAGAATGGCAACATTAGAGAAAATCAGAAGCAAATCAGTGTTTCTACTGGTCGTGATTTTCGTCGCTCTCCTGGCGTTTATCCTCGGAGATGCGATCACCAACGGCCGTAACCTCTTCGGCGACCACACTAAAGTGGCCAAGATCGGAGGCGACAAAATCGATTACCTGGATTATCAGCGTAAACGTGAAGAACTCAATCAGCAGCTTGAGCAGGCTCGTCAGCAGAATCCTGCCCAGTATGCTAACTTCGACGTGCAGCTTCTTCCGCAGATGGCGCTCAACCAGCTTATCAGCGAAAAGCTTGTAGACAACGCAGTGGAGAAACTCGGCATCCCCACGTCTTCCACAATGTTGCGTCAGTATTTGCTGGAATCTCCGCAGCCGACTCCGGAGCAGATGCAGATCGTGCGTCAGCTTCAGGCAATGAATGTCAACGTGACTTCTATGGCGCAGGCTCATGACATCATCTTCAATCCCAAGCGCAATAATCTTACCCAGGCTCAGGTAGAGCCCCTTCAGAAGGCCTGGCTCGCCATTGAAGCCGACGCCCGCAAGCAGATGGGTCGCCAGAGCTATGTGCAGCTTCTTGCCGGTACAGTTCAGGCCAACGATCTCGACCGCCAGGCTCTCTATAACGATGCAGTGCAACTGGCTCAGATAAGCCTTGCATATCGTCCTTACGGTCAGCTCGACGAGAAGAAATACCCGGTCAGCGACGCCGAACTCAAGCAGGCTTATGACGCTGAGAAGAATAAATTCAAGGTCGAAGAGCCGACTAAGGCCATATCATTCATAGCCGTTAACGTCACTCCGAGTGATGCTGACCGAGCTGAAGCCACTCAGCTTTCAGTTAAGGCTGCTCAGGCTCTTAAGGACAGCGCGGCAAATCTCAGCAAGGATCTCCGCAAGGAGGGTCTCAGCGTTGAGAAGCGTTCACAGCGTGCTTCCGATATCCCTGCCGGCGCTCTGAGAGATTTCATTACTTCCGCCCCCAAGGATTCCGTGAAGGTCATCACTGAAAGTCTCCGCGGCTTCACTGTAGCAAAGGTAGGCCGTAAGATGGTAGAGGTTGACTCCGTTCAGCTCAACATCGTGCAGGTAGCCGGCGCTAATCTTCCGGCCAAAGTGCTTGCCCGCCTTAACGGCGGTCTGGCCGTAGACTCAGTAGCCAAAGCTTTCTCCCCCGACAGTGTGATGGTGCAGTCAGAGCAATGGATCGCCCTTTACAACGATAAGGGTAAAGTCGAAGCTCTCCAGCCGAGTCAGCTCGATTCTCTGAAGAATGCAGGCGGCAAATTTATCACTCTCATGTCGACCGGCGATGGCGCCGTGCTCGCTCAGCTTGCCAAGCAAGGCGCGGCAAAAGAGATTTACGACTATGAAGTCATCCAGTATGATCTTCATCCTTCAGCTGTCACTGTCAACAACGCGCGTACAAAACTCGAGAAATTCCTTGCGGCCAACAAGACTGCCGCTAACTTCGCCAAGAATGCGGAGAAGGAAGGCTACACAGTGCAGGAATTCGAACTCACCCAGAGCTCGAATGCAGTTCCCCGCATGCAGGGTTATAACATGTACTATCCCGATTCCCGTCAGGTTGTGCGTTGGGTGATGATCGATGGTAAGCCCGGTGAGGTATCAGGCATTTATGAATCAAAGGACGCTGCGGCTCCGGCTCTATATGTAGCTGCCGTCAACAGCGAATACAAGGATTATATCCCCATGACCAATAAAGAGGTCAAGACTTATCTGACTGAAAAGGTGCGTCGCTCGAAAGCCGGCGATGAAATGATGAAGCAGTATCAGCCGAAGACCGGTTCAATGCAGACTCTGGCATCAGCAATGGGCGTTGAGCCGACTGAAATCGATCAGTTCCGTTTCGGAATGCGCAGTGGCGTTCAGGATCCGGCAGTAGTCGGTCAGATCGCCGGATCAAAGCCCGGTCAGAAGGTAGTGCTTGTCAAGGGCGATGACGGCATCTATGGATATATCGTGAAAGGTAATTCCAAGGATGCAGCTCCTTTCGATGCAGCTACTTACGATCAGCAGTTCCAGCAGATGTTTAATCCTCAGTTCGAACAGATGATTCGCGGATCCAAAAAATTTGAAAACAATATTTATAAGTTTGAGGCCGGTGAATAATTCCGACCGCAAATAGAAGAATAGTTATAGAAGTTTATGAAATAGTGCCGACCGAATGGTCGGCACTATTTTTTTTCAATATATTTTGAGGGTTGATGGAAAATTGTTAAATTTGTGGATTAGATTGATTCATTATTTAACCCGAAATGAAATACCTCAAGGATACGCATCCGAAGAATATCGCGGGGAAGCCGTTTCCATGGTTCCCGAAATTGATAGCTACAGGATTCGGAGTCGGCTTTTTGCCGCTCGCGCCCGGGACATGGGGCTCGATATTTGCAATTGCGGTCTGGTTGCCCTTATATATATGGTGCTCATGGACAGTCACTTTTGCAGTGACCTTATGTGCGATTATATTTTATATGATAGCGGGGACGTGGGCCAGTACTGAAGCAGAGAAATATTGGGGGAAGGATCCGGTGATAGCGTGCGCAGACGAAGTGGTCGGCCAATGGATATCGTTGTTGCCCTTGAGTGCAGGAGTAGCGTTCTGTCCGTGGTGGATGATATTGATATCGCTCGCGTTGTTCCGTTTCTTCGATATTTTCAAGCCGCTGGGGATTCGAAGCCTTGAGAAGCTGCCGGGAGGCATAGGCATGATGGCCGATGATGTCTTGGCCGGAATCTATTCCGCTTTTATTCTCGTCTGCATTAATCTATTTTTCGGCGTATGATAATTACTTTTCAGTGCCCGATAGATAAATGTCATGAAAGATCTTATAAAGATGTAATATAGTCATTGATATAGATATGAGTGTGAAAGATACAGCAAAGTCAACCCGCGACGCTCTCCAGCATGGTATCTATTGCGTCATTAATCCTTTTGTGAGGTTGCTTATAAAGTGTGGGGTTACGCCTAATATGGTGACGACGATCGGAATGCTCGGTCAGGTTGCCGGAGCGGCGTTGCTTATCCGTGCCGGCTTCGTAGCCGGGCGGACAGGGATGGTGCCTTATAATCTTGTGACGTTGGCGGGAATTGTCATCATAGCTTTCTCTTTGTTTGATATGCTCGACGGCCAGGTTGCGCGATTGGGGAATATGGCCTCTAAGTTCGGTGCGATGTATGATTCCGTGCTCGACCGCTATTGCGAACTTATAAGCCTGGGAGGCGTAGCCTATTATTTCATGCAATTCGGGGAACTATGGCCCGCACTCATTACATATATGGCAGTCATCGGCTCCCTGCTCGTCAGCTATGTCAGAGCGAGAGCGGAAGGGCTCGGCATAGAATGTAAGGTCGGCTTCATGCAGCGCCCGGAGCGGGTCGTGGTGACGTGTATCGGAGTCATCGCTACCGGGATAGCGGGAGAGTGTGGTGCGGAATGGGCCAATTGGATTCTCATCATAGCAATGACAGTAATCGCAGTATTCGCCAATATGACAGCGGCAGCGCGCATTCAGCATTGCCGTCGTGCAATGCAACAGTGATATGGGATATCAGAGTCCGAAATTCAGAGAATCGCTATGGTGTGTCGTCGGGTTGGGATTATGGCTGACTGTCACATCCCTTTTCATCGGATTCCGACCGGAGCATGTCGTAATGGCCTTGGTCATAAGCAGCCTCTTCTTTGCGCTTCCGGCATCGCGCAGGCTCGTAGTGGCGCTGTTACCCTTTATATTGTTCGGCATATCTTACGACTGGATGAATCTTCTTCCGAATTATGAAGTCAATCCTATTGATGTAAAGGGACTTTATGACACGGAGAAGGAACTGTTCGGAATCGCCGGGTCTGAAGGGGTTCTTCTGACTCCCAATGAGTATTGGGCGCAGCATAGATCCGGCGTGATGGATTTTATGGCAGGGATTTTCTATCTCTGCTGGGTGCCGCTTCCTATATTCTATGGACTATGGCTTTACTTCAGTGGCAAGACGAAATGGTATCTGCACTTTGCAGTCGTATTCCTTCTGGTCAATCTTCTCGGATTCGCCGGCTATTATATTCATCCTGCGGCGCCGCCATGGTATGTGGCATTGCATGGATTTGAAGCCGTCACGGGGACTCCCGGCGACGTGGCCGGACTCGGAGCTTTCGATGAAATGACCGGATTGGGAATATTTAATTCCCTGTATGCCCGCAATGCAAATGTGTTTGCGGCAATGCCCTCGCTCCATTCTGCCTATACTTTTGTAGCCTTCATTTATTCGCTTAGGGCCGGGAGTAGCGCGGTTTGGAAATTAATTTTAGGAATAGTGACTCTTGGCATCTGGTTTACGGCCGTCTATACCTCACATCATTATGTACTTGATGTATTGGGAGGAATAGGTGTTAGTCTGTTGGGTTACGCTCTGTTTGAATATGTCCTGATGCGCATCCCCGCGTTTAAAAGATGGATGGAGCGATATGCCGGATATGTCGAAGTTAAAAGAAATTGATATGGAAAAAGATAAGGATAATGAGATAAGGCCGGATGTGATCACGGTTGAAGATGTGACGACGATGGTGCCGAAACTCAAGGGACATGAGAAACTCGTGGAGAAAGCACTCCATTGGCTTCAGATTGATGAGGTCAATCGTGTGCATGGAGCATGGTGTTCGACTCCGGGTCCGGAGTTCTCGCGCCATCTTATAGAGGATGAATTCAAGACTCCCTTGAGAGTCGACAATGAAGATATTCTGGCAGAGTTTCCTGAAGGGGCGTTTATCACTGTCAGCAATCATCCCTTCGGCAGTCTTGACGGCATTGCCTTGATTAATCTGGTGACACGTTATCGTCCCAAGTATAAAGTGATGGTCAATATGATTCTGGGCCGGCTGTCGGCAATGCGCGAGAATTTCATCACTGTCGACGCATGGCAATCGGATGATCCTGAGAAGAGAAAAGTTTCCGTCAATGGTATCCGCCAGGCTTTACGTCAGCTTAAAGAGGGCCAACCCGTAGGTTTCTTCCCGGCCGGCGCTATGTCGAAGACTGACCGACATAATTTTCTCGTCGACCGTCCGTGGCAAAAATCGGTACTGGAGATCATCGCCCGAGCTAAGGTCCCGGTAATACCTATCTATTTCCATGGCAACAACCGATGGTTTTTCAATCTGATGGGGCATATATGCTGGCCTTTGCGTTCGCTGCTGCTCCCCCGCGAGTTATTCAGTAAAAAGGGGAAGGAGATCCATATTTCTATCGGGCAGCCTATATCTCCGGAAGAGCAGCTGAAATTCAAGGGTGATGTAGAAGGTCTCGGAAAATATCTCCGCGAGAAGACCTATGAACTCAGCTCAATGAAGTAGCCGCGAAGGGTAATATACCTAATGTAATATCAAACGTCGCAAAACGTATTGAAATGGAAAAGACTCCGCTTATAGGGATGACCGAGAGAGAGCTGCAGGATGTGGCTGTGCGTCTCGGGATGCCCAAATTCGTGGGCAAGCAATTGGCCCAATGGATATATGAAAAGCGCGCCGTCGATTTTGAGGAGATGGCCAATCTGTCGAAAAAGAATAAGGCTTTGCTTGCCGAAGAATATTGTGTCGGTCGGTCGAATCCTGTCAAGGCTTCCAAGAGCCAGGACGGGACGGTAAAATATGTGTTCTCCGTAGCCGGAGGGCGGCAGATTGAATCTGTCTATATCCCCGATAAGGATCGTGCTACACTATGCGTCTCCTCGCAGGCCGGATGCAAGATGAATTGTTATTTCTGCGCTACCGGCAAGATGGGATTCAAATCCCAACTCACTGCGGCTGAGATCATGAATCAGATCCTGAGTATTCCTCCGGCTCCGAAACCCGGTCAGGCCCCGATGACGCCGCTGACCAACATTGTCTTCATGGGCATGGGCGAACCGCTCGATAATTTCGGGGCGGTAAAAAGGGTTATAGAGATTCTAACTGCTCCGTGGGGATTGGCTTGGAGTCCGAAGCGTATCACTGTCAGCACGGTCGGAAAACTTCCCGAACTTAAGGAGTTGCTCGACAAGACTCAGGTCCACGTGGCAATAAGCGTCCATACTCCGGATGCGCGCGAACGCGCGGCGATGATGCCGGCCCAGAAGGCATTCCCGATCGCAAGCGTTATGAAACTGCTCAGCGGTTATGACTTCTCCCATCAGCGCAGATTGTCGCTTGAATATATAATGTGGCGCGGAGTGAATGATGATGTGGCTCATGCCAACGCTCTGATAAAATTGATCGGCAACGTTGATTGCCGAGTGAATCTGATTCGTTATCATGCTATCCCCGGCATTGATCTGCATCCTTGCTCGGAGGAAAGAATGATAATGTTTCGCAATATACTCAATCAGCACGGAATCACCGCGACTATCCGCGCCTCACGCGGCGAAGATATCGAAGCGGCTTGCGGAATGCTTGCAAAGTAGGATAATACTACCGACGTGGAGATAGGCAAACAAATCAATTTGGATAGGGATTTAAATCAGATAAAATCGTGATAAAAGTAGGAATAACTCAGGGTGATCCTAACGGAGTCGGCCCGGAAATCATAATTAAGGCCCTCTCACCCGAGGGTATTACCGAATTGATGACACCCGTCATCTTTGCCAATAAGGGTATCATCCTTTCGACCATGCAGCGCCTGAAGGGAGAGAATTTCCATTTTCAAGGTGTCAATTCAGCGGCTAATGCCAAACCGGGCAAGATTAATCTTGTCAATGTAGGAGATCAGCAGTTGACTCCCGATTTCGGAAATGCCACTCCCGAAGGTGGCCGTTCGGCTTACCTGGCTCTTGAAGCTGCCGTGCAGGCTCTTGAAGAAGGGGATATTGACGTGCTCGTCACAGCGCCGATCAATAAGAGTGCCATTCAGAGCGAGGATTTCCGGTTTCCGGGTCATACGGAATATCTTGAGGCTCGTTTCGCCGAAGAAGAGGAAGAAGATGCTGAGGATCACGCCGGGGAAATAGGGGAGACGGCATCTCCGGATGACGAGAATGGTCTCGATCCCGAGGATGCTTCTGAATCCTCCGATCCCTCTGAACTTTCAGATGCATCGGAGTCTCCGAATGTCATTGAACCCACGGCGACGGAGGACGATAAGATATCCTCCGCGCCCGATACTACGATTGCCACCGCGATACCCGGCGAAAATCGGGTCGGAAGCGGCCGCAAGGCTCAGATGATTCTTTTTAATGATGATCTGCGCGTGGCATTGTTGACTACTCATCTGCCGATATCCGAGATTTCCGGATATATAACGGAAGAGAATATAATGGACGCAGTCGGAAGACTTGACAAGACACTTCGCAGCGATTTCGCATGCGATCGCCCCCGAATCGCCGTGCTTTCGCTGAATCCTCATGCGGGCGACAACGGATTGCTCGGATCGGAAGAGAAGGAGGTGATGATCCCGGCGCTGCGCAGGCTGCGCGAGAATGGAGTGCTGGCGTTCGGACCATATGCTGCGGATGGTTTCTTCGGAAGCGGAGAATGGCGTAAGTTTGACGGAGTGCTGGCCATGTACCATGACCAGGGCCTTGCTCCCTTCAAGACGATTGCCGGACAGAGCGGTGTCAATTTTACAGCCGGCCTGGAATATGTGCGTACATCGCCCGACCACGGCACAGCCTACGATATAGCCGGCCAAATGCAGGCAGATCCAACCTCAATGCGTGAGGCTATTTATAAGGCTATCGATATTTATAATGCCCGCGAGAGATACGAGGAGATGTCGGAAAATCCGCTAAAAATTAAAGTCAAGAATTGATGAATTTTGCAATTATAGCTGCAGGGGAAGGCTCTCGCCTTGCTCAAGAGGGAGTAGAAAAACCCAAGCCCCTTGTCGAGATCGACGGGCGCCCGATGATCGGGCGCCTGCTGGAGATATTCTCTCAAGCCGGAGGCCGACGCATAGTAGTATGCGTCAATGAGTTCATGCCCGAGGTCAAGGCATATCTCGATACTTACAGATTCGAGCCGAGACCCGACGGGAGCGTCCCCGAACTTTTGATTAAGGTCAAGACTACCCCATCTTCCATGCATACCATGGCTGAGATCGCCACCGTAATGCGGGGTCACGGAAGATGGATAGCGACTACTGTCGACACTATATTCCGGCCTTCCGAATTCCGGGCCTATGTCGATGCCTGGGAGCAGGCTCCCGGGAATGTAGACGTCATGATGGCTGTCACCGACTTTGTCGATGATGAAAAGCCACTTTGGATCACTACAGCTCCCGGGCCAACTTCAGGATCCCTGCGGATTACTTCATTCCTCGACCGGGCTCCCGAAAATCCCGAATACATATCAGGCGGAATCTACGGATTGAGCGATCCGGCGATAGATGTCCTTGAAGAATGTCTTGGGAAGGGGCTGAGCCGCATGCGCAATTATCAGCGGGCATTGGTGGAGAAAGGACTTGATGTCGAGGCTTTCCCAATGGGGAAAATCATTGATGTTGACCACGCCGCTGATATAGAAGTCGCCAATAGATTCCTTAACTCATAGACTCAAATCCGGATTATAATGTCAAAGATAAAGATAGCCTCAGTCTCACGTGCCGGCGAATTTTCTCCCAATCATATCGGGAATGATGCCGCAATTCTGCAGGCGACCGTAGATCAGCTCCGTCGTCGCGGTTGCGAAGTCAGGCAATACAATGAAGAGCAATTCCTGAAATCCGACGTAGAGGAGGATATAATTCTCAATATGTGTCGCGAGCCGGAGTCGCTTACCAAACTTAAAGAACTTGAAGACGCGGGTCGCCTCGTCATCAATTCCGGCTATGCGATAGATAATTGTACCCGCGAACGCATGACCCGTCTGCTCCTTTCGAATGGAGTGCCTTATCCTGATTCCCTCATGGTCGACACAAATTCCGATGCACGCGAAGCTCTTGAGCGTGGCAACTATGAGCGTTGCTGGGTCAAGCGAGGCGAATTTCATGCCAAACATAAGGAGGATGTGACTTTCTGCCGCCACAGGCAGGAGGTGCAGGATGTGCTTCATGAGTTTTTCTATCGCGGCATTAACCGTGCCGTCATCAATCGCCATCTCGATGGCGACCTCGTTAAATTCTATGGACTGCGGGATGGGTCATTCTTCTATTGGTTTTATCCTCTGGAGGGGCATCATTCAAAATATGGCGACGAACTCATCAACGGACTTCCGAAGCATCTTAAGATCGATGAGGATTATTTCCGCATGATATGCAAGAAGGCCGCAGAGGTGACCGGCGTCGATATCTACGGCGGAGATGTTATCGTCAGCGAAGACGGATCAATAAGCATAATAGACTTCAACGACTGGCCAAGTTTCGCGCCATGCCGTCAGGAGGCTGCTCCCTATATAGCCAAGTATATTCTTAATCTGATCCGCAGCCGGAAGAAGCAGGATGATGACAGATCCCGCAAGCGCGTGCGTCGAAATGCCAAAGTTTCGGAGAAAGGAGGAGAGGCATGAATACTTTCCAACGTCTGAGAGCTGAATATCGAAGCTCGCTCAAATCAATGGACACGGAAGAGACCTTCGACCTGATTTTTTACAGACCATTGGGATTCGTGTGGGCTAAAATCGCGCGGCGTCTCGGCGTGACTCCCAATGCGATTACCATTGCATCTATCTTCCTGGGGATCGGAGCCGGAGTAGCTTTTTATTTCAATAACCTCTGGATAAATATTCTCGGGGTCATATTGCTTGTATGGGCCGACAGTTTTGACTCGGCCGACGGTCAGCTCGCGCGCATGACCAAGCAGTATTCCCGCATAGGGCGTATCCTCGACGGCTTAAGCGGAGACATATGGTTTTTCTGTATCTATGTGGCCATCTGTCTGCGCGAGAATGTGACGAGTGAATTCTTTTCAGCCCATCATTGGGTAATATGGGTAGGCGCAGTAGTGACAGGAGTCTGCCATGCGACTCAGGCAGCTATGGCTGACTATTACCGCCAATTCCATCTATACTTCGTCAAAGGGGAGGAGGGCAGCGAACTCGACCGGGCATCCGATCTATGGGTGAAATACCATGCTCTGAGTTGGAGGAAGAATTTCTGGCAGAAGCTCGTGCTGATGTTCTATACCAACTATACCGTCGGCCAGGAGAAGCGTACTCCGGCCATGCAGCGTCTGCGCCGGGCTTTGGAGAAGGCCTATAACGGTAAAATCCCGATGTCATTCCGTCAGAAATTCCGCCAGGGGAGCAAGGGGTTGATGAAATATACCAATATCCTCTCTTTCAATACCCGCACTTTCGCCCTTTTTGCGGCTATACTCGTCTTCCGGATGCCATGGCTATATTTCGCTTTCGAGCTGACGGTGCTGAATGGAGTGCTTATATATATGATGTGGCGCCATGAGCGCCTATGCAAAAAGGCAATCAATTGGATAGACTGAATCATATTCCCCCGGGGGAATATGATTAAATTAATGAGTAAAGTGAAAATGAAGGAATATTGTAAGGGTATCAAGGGATTGATATTTGATTATGGAGGCACTATCGACTCAGCCGGTGACCATTGGAGCGAGGTGATACTCCGCGCATGGCATTCAGTGCTGTCGGATGCAGTCAATCGTGAACTCTTCCGGGATTCTTACGTGGAGGGTGAACGCGCCATGGCGCGCGAACGCATAATCATGCCGGAGGATGATTTCCGCACTACACTTCTGAAGAAGATACGTGTGGAACTTAAATGGTATGTCGGTCACTCTCAGGATATATCAGATCCTGATCAGAAGGAGGTAGTGGATAAAATCTCCGCCGATCCTGAAGGAATAGCAAATGCAATTGCAGATGATTGCGACCGCAGAGCCCGCCGGAGTGTGGAGGAGGCTGAGATAGTGCTGGGAAAATTGCAGAAGCGTTATCCGATGGTGCTGGTCTCAAATTTCTATGGAAATGTCAATAGCGTGCTGAGTACTTATGGAGTTGACCGATACTTCCGGGAAGTTGTGGAGAGTGCCGTAGTCGGAGTTCGAAAGCCCGATCCGAAGATATTCTCTCTCGGAGTGGAAGCACTCGGAATGAGGCCGGAAGAGGTGGTCGTCATAGGCGACACATATAAGAAGGATATCCTCCCGGCACTGACAATCGGATGCAAGGCAATTTGGATCAAAGGTAAGGGCTGGACTGAAGCAGATGATGCGCAGGATTACCCTCATATCATAAAAAATCTCCGTGAATTAGAGAATTGCCTGCTTTGATAATTTTAACTAAAAATGAATATTTCTGACTAATTTTAACATATATTTAGCATCAATCTTCTTCATTAACATTATTTAACAATAGGTATAGTAGATTTTTGTTAATAAAAATTTGCAAATTGAAATTTTGGCAGTAATTTTACGCCCGAAAACCCTTATCTGCATTTCGGTTTTATCGGAATGAAGGTAAGAATGAACTTGACAAATAAAACAACAGCGATAAATTTTTCAGAAATTATGGCAGAAAAAGCTAAGGCACCCAACGGCAAGTTAGGTGTTATGATTGTCGGCCTCGGCGCCGTCAGCACAACATTCATCACAGGCGTACTCATGGCTCGTAAAGGTCTTGCAAAGCCTGTAGGTTCCATGACTCAGTATGACAAGATCCGCGTAGGTCGCGGTGCTGACAAGAAATATCTCAAATATAAGGATATCGTGCCTCTGGCCGACCTCAACGATATCGAATTCGCAGCCTGGGACGTATATCCCGAGAATGCTTACGAGTCCGCTATCAATGCTGAGGTTCTCAAGGAGAAAGATATCGAGCCCGTAAAGGAAGAGCTCGTGAAGATCGTGCCTCTGAAGGCTGCTTTCGACAAGAATTATGCAAAGCGTCTTGAAGGCAACAATGTCAAGGACGCCAAGACCCGCTGGGAAATGGTAGAGCAGATCCGTGAGGATATCCGCAAGTTCAAGGAAGAGACAGGCGTAGAGCGCGTAGTGGTGCTCTGGGCTGCTTCTACTGAGGTATATGTACCCGTAAACGAAAAGGTACACTATAAACTTGAAGACCTCGAGAAGGCAATGAAGGAGAATGACACTGAAAACATCGCTCCCTCAATGTGCTACGCTTACGCAGCTCTCAAGGAGGGCGCTCCCTTCATCATGGGCGCTCCTAACACTACTGTCGATATCCCCGCCATGTGGCAGCTTGCAGAAGAGACCAAGATGCCTATCGCAGGTAAGGACTTCAAGACAGGTCAGACTCTCGTGAAATCCGGCTTCGCTCCCATCATCGGCACTCGTTGCCTTGGCCTTAACGGCTGGTTCTCCACAAATATCCTCGGCAACCGCGACGGTCTGGTACTCGACGAGCCGGCTAACTTCCGTACTAAAGAGGTGTCAAAACTCTCTACTCTGGAATCTATCCTCGTTCCTGAAAACCAACCCGATCTCTATGGTCATGGCAACGATGAGGACACTCAGTACTACCACAAAGTGCGCATCAACTACTATCCGCCGCGTAACGACAATAAGGAAGGTTGGGACAACATCGACATCTTCGGCTGGATGAACTATCCAATGCAGATCAAGATCAACTTCCTCTGCCGCGACTCTATTCTCGCAGCTCCCCTCTGTCTTGACCTCGTGCTTCTCAGCGATCTTGCTGCCCGCGCAGGTCGCTACGGCACTCAGCGCTTCCTCTCCTTCTTCCTCAAGAGCCCGCAGCACGACTATACTGAGGATGAGGTGCCCGTAAATCATCTCTTCCAGCAGTACGTAATGCTTAAGAACGCTATCCGCGAAATGGGTGGCTATGAAGCAGACGAGGAAATCGATTAATGCTGATTAAATATAGAAATGCATGGAGATCAGAGCCTGCAAGGCTCCTCTGATCCGATGCATGCTCTATACAAAAAGTTATAACGAGAGTCCGCCTTCCAAAAGGGAGGCGGATTTTTTCAATAATCCCTATGATGAGAATAGACATAATAACAGTACTTCCGGAGATGTTTGAATCTCCGCTCAGCTGCTCTATATTAAAGCGCGCGCAAGATAAAGGCCTCGCTGAGATCCACGTCCATAATCTGCGTGATTATACGACCAATAAGCATCGCAAAGTCGACGACTATCCCTTCGGGGGCGAGGCCGGCATGGTCATGAGCGTGCAGCCCATAGATGCCTGCATCTCCGCCTTGAAGGCGGAACGCGATTATGATGAAATCATTTTCATGACGCCCGACGGAGATACTTTCGACCAGCCCATGGCCAACTCTCTCTCCCTTCTTGAAAATATCATCATACTCTGCGGTCATTACAAGGGTATAGATTATAGGGTGAGAGAACACTTTATTACAAAAGAAATCTCCATCGGCGACTATGTGCTGACAGGAGGCGAACTTCCTGCCCTGTGCGTGACTGACGCCATAGTCCGCTTGATTCCCGGAGTCATAGGCGACGAGCAATCCGCTCTATCTGATTCATTCCAGGATAATCTGCTCGCACCCCCGGTATATACAAGGCCGGCTGACTATAACGGCTGGAAGGTGCCGGAGATACTGCTCAGCGGCCATGAGGCCAAGATTGCGGAATGGCGCTATGAGCAGGCTCTCGAGCGCACCCGACGCCTGAGACCCGACCTACTGAAATAAAGCATCATTAATGCACATTGACAGTCAGACTGTGCAATAGAAAATTGCATAAAAGTAATAATACGCGCAGGAGATGGTTTAAGTTTAAGTTTTTTTCAAAAAAATGAAAAAAAATTTGAATTTGCATGATAACTTTTTTTCAGGGATTGTTATAAAGACATAACAACAACTTAAAAACTTAAAGCTATGTCTGATTCCATTACTTTCAAACAGAGACTTCTCGGTCTTCAGGGCAATCTTCTGAACTTTGCGTTCCAGTTGACAACAAATCGTGAGGCAGCGCAGGACCTCGTGCAGGATACTACTCTTAAGGTCCTCGACAATGAAGAAAAATATGTTGATAATGTCAACTTCAAAGGATGGGTCTTCACCATCATGCGCAATATCTTCATCAATAATTATCGTCGTCAGGTGCGCAGCGCTACTGTCGTAGATACTACTGAAGATCTTTATCATCTCAACTGCTCTCAGGAATCCGGTCTGAGCACTCCGGAAGGTTCTTTCGCCGCTCAGGAAATTTCGGAAGCCATCAACAGCTTCACGGATGAATACCGCGTGCCCTTCAACATGTATATCGCAGGTTATAAATACAGCGAGATCGCAGAAAAGATGTCGCTTCCTCTGGGCACAGTGAAGAGCCGCATCTTCTTCGCCCGTAAGCGCCTTCAGGGCATGCTTAAGGACTATCGCTAAGACTGCGAGGGGCTTGAATCCTGAATGAAATCAGACAAAAGCACATAATATGGCTGTCTGAGCGATTAGGAAGGATTATCTTCAATCCTCCATTAAAAATGTAATCGTATCGCTGCAGCCAAACTAAAAGGATAAATGAATATAGCCCAAAATACGGGGCGTGACGCGACGGATGCCGCATCACGCCCCAACTCTTTCCCAACTCTTTCTCGAATAAAATTTGGCAGTTAGCGAGGTATTGATTAATTTTGTAAATTCAATAGTCTACGCATGGGGAAAAAACTGAAGAAGTTCTCATTTTGGATAAAGCGTCGCTCTCATCTGCCGGTCATAATAATCGGCGGACTCATAGTCGCATTGCTCTATTTTAACGAAGATACGAGTGTCAAACTCAATATGGAGTACCAGAATAAGATCAACGAACTTCAGCGGCTCATCAAACTTAATGAAGATTCCGCGGATTATTACAGGCAGCGGCGTCATGCGATTGAGTCAGGGCAGGCTGATCTGGAAGAGGTTGCCCGCGAGCAATTCCACATGCAGCGTCCCTCAGAGGATATATATTTGATAAAGTAGGATGTCAGGGTCTTACTTAAAGTAAAATCAATTTGACGATGGCTAAAAACAAACAACCGCTCACTCCGGAGCAGGCGGAATCCCGCCGCAAAAAGATGGAGACGACTGCTACATTCGGTCTGCTGCTGATTGCCGTGGCGATGCTCGGGCCTTTCATGCTTTCGGGGGATGGGGGCTTCAACTGGATGGAGGTCTACAAATGGATCTATGCAGCCGGAGCCTTGATATATACTTTTGCTCGTCTGGTCAGTGTCAATGATCCTCGCGACAGCCTGCGTCTTCGCCGTCTTCGCCGCCTGGAGTTCTGGGCAGGAATGGCGTTCTGCATAGGAGCCTTCTTTTGGTTTTATAATGAACAGAAGTATGGAGATTCCCCATTTGTAGGTCCGCTGGCGATATTGAAGGATGTAGTGGCATTCTCTTTGGCCGGTGCCGTGATTCAGGTAGTGGCGTCATGGATGATATCCTTCCGTATGGCAAAGGAAAAGAAGGAGCGTGAAGAGGGTAAATCCTCCAGGACTTCGGCTGCCGGGAGGACATCGAAGAAGGGAGATGTCTCTAACTCGGAGAAGAAATGAGCGGAGATAAGGGTTTTCTGGCTATAGATTGTGGTAATACGCGTATTAAGGCCGTATGGTTCTCTTCCGCGGTCAATAGCGATCCGGAAATCAGATATTTTTCTTCCCGGGATTCGGAAGGTCTTATAGATTGGATTGAAGAACTCAAGAAGAAAGAGGAGTTAAGCGGAGCATTGTCGGTTGTAGGGAATATCGATACCCGGCTGACTGAATCGCTGCGCCATACTCTGAGGGAGAGATTTCTGGCATTGACTCCTGCCACCTCGCTTCCGATCAGTCTTGGCTACCGGACACCCCAAACTCTCGGAATGGATCGAAAAGCGACTGCGTGCGCGGCAGCTGCGCGTTATCCGGGAGAAAAGATAATTGTCATTGACGCCGGCACGGCTGTCACAATAGATCTTATCACTCCCGAGGGAGTGTTTGAAGGCGGGAATATATCTCCGGGCTTACGCCTCAGATTCCGTTCGCTTAATGAGTTTACTGCGCGTCTGCCGTTGATTGAAGAAGCCGACAGGTATATACCTGCATTTGGATTCGATACTCCCTCAGCGATCAGGGCCGGCGTCATAGGAGGATGGATTGATGAGATGGCCGCCGTGGCGGTGCGGGAGTCGTCGGCCGGTAAGGTCCGGATAATACTTACCGGAGGCGATTCGGAGCTTGCCGTTGAAATGCTTTCTGAAAGAATCCGGAATCTCAATCCGGGATGTCAGAATAATATAGAAATCGAACATATTCCTCATCTTCTTGCAGAAGGAATGAGGGTCATATACAGACATCATGAAACTGAAATTTGATATCAAAGGGCGCTTGATGGCCTGCGCTGCGATTCTTATGGCAGTCTGGTTCAATGCCCATGCCGACGTGACTACCCCTTATTCAATGTATGGATACGGTATCATCGGCGATCGTGCGACTTCGATGCAGCGCCAGATGGGCAGCATCGGCTATGCGATGAATTCCGGGCGACAGATCAATGTCATGAATCCGGCCTCCTATGCTGCTGTCGATTCGCTGACATTTCTATTCGATATGGGGGCTGACGTCTCTATTCTTTGGAGTAAAGAAGAGAATCAATCTGCCCGTTCTACGGGTGGAGGTCTGGACTATATCACCATGCAATTCCCGTTGTGTAAGTTCATGGGAATGTCGATCGGTATGCTTCCATATACGTCGGTAGGCTATGCCTTCGGTAACCCTGTCTCTCACGGCACTATGGAGAATCAAGGCCGCGGCGGAATAAACATGGCATATCTGGGAGTTGCCGGAGAATATAAAGGCGCATCTATCGGAGCCAACATATCCTATAATTTCGGTAATATCATCAATGATCTGTACTCGACTCCGAGTAGTTCGGGCCAGACGTTGCTTGAACACGTAATGCAGATCCGCGACTGGGATCTTACGATTGGAGCCCAATACAATGCGCGCATTTCAAAACATAACACTCTGACTCTCGGTCTGACATATACTCCCAAGAAATCCCTTCACGGAAATTCCTGGGTGACATTGCAGGAGATGACTCAGGAGACTGTGCCCGATACGGTAGGCCGCATCGGACTGAAAGGTAACTACGATACTCCGCAGGCCTTCGGCGCAGGCATAGCTTACAAGCATGAGCGGTCATCACGCTGGATGGTGGAGTTCGACTTTACATTTCAGGAATGGAGCAAGGCGAAGTATTCATCTATCTATAATCTGAGAAATCCCGAGGCGATAGTGTTTGAGGGTATGGAATTTGCCAATCGCAGCCGATATGCCATCGGTGGAGAATGGGTGCCGAAACTCCGAGGCAACTATGGTCAGCGGATTGCTTATCGCGTAGGCGCGTATTACTGTGATGATTATCTGAAGATCGCAGGCAATCAGGTGCGTGAATATGGAGTGACGGCAGGTCTGGGACTTCATACTCCTCAGGATAAGACGATGATCAATATCGGATTTGAATGGAAACATCGTGCCGCCCATCCTGTCCCGATGCTGACGGAGAATTATTTCAATATTACTCTTGGCGTCAACTTCAACGAATTGTGGTTCTGGCAGCGCAAAATCAGATAAAATGTCGATGTCGATCGGCTGAAATAGTCCTTTTCAAAATGAGAAGAGGACTGACTTGGTTGCCGCTGGCAATCGGGATGCTGATTGGCGTCGCGGGATTATACGGATGTCGCGAGGAGGTAAAAGTCAACGTCGCTTCCAGGATAGACGCAAATAAAATGCCTACTATGACGACGCGCAATATCTCGACGCTGATAAGCGATTCCGGAGTGACGCAATATCGTATAGTTGCGCCGCTTTGGGAAATGTATGATAATATCGACCATCCCTATTGGAGATTCCCGGAAGGAATCTATTTGCGTAAATTTGATCGCAAGTTGAATGTGATAGCCACCATTGCAGCCGACTCCGCCACATATTTCAAAGACCGGAATCTATGGCGTCTTGACGGCAGGGTGGAGGTTACGAAAGGCAAGGATGAACTTTTTCAGTCGCCTCAGGTCTTCTGGGATCAGAATAAAGGAATAGTTTATAGCGACTCTTTTATTCATATCGAGAATGCGACCCACATGATGGAAGGTTACGGTTTTACGGCTCAGCAGGATTTTTCAGGCTACAGTATCAAGAAACCTCTGGGTATTTTCCCTGTCGACAGGGAAAATCTGAAGAACGGCGGGTCAGCCGCTCAATCGCCGGCAACAGCCGCGTCCCAACCCCTCCCTCAGTCGGCCACTACAGTAGCTCCCTCAGAAGCCGCCCGCTCAGCCCTCTCGGAAAATTAGGTAACAGGTTAAAGATAGTTGGTAATATAACCGCATAAGCGCATAACCGAATAGCCATAAAGTTAAAATATGGGATTTGAAATCGCTCTTATATTGACAATCATTGCAATCTTTCTCTCGGCTTTCTTTTCCGGGTCAGAGATCGCATACGTGCAATCTGATAAGGTGCGCGTCGAGATCGACGCCAGTTCAGGAGGTTTGATTAATCGCATAATCAAAGGCTTCATGCGCAACGAAGATATGTTTATCTCTTCATTGCTCGTAGGCAATAATGTCGTGCTCGTTATTTATGGTATCACTTTCTCAGCTCTGGTCAACCCTTTGCTTACCAAGTGGTTTAATAATGAGGCTCTGGTGCTCGTAGTCAATACGATTGTGTCGACCGGAATAATTCTTATAGCCGGAGAGTTCGTGCCCAAGACGGCCTTCCGGATTAACCCCAATGTAGCGATGCGACTTGTAGCGCTACCTTTATATCTTATCTATATAGTCCTCTATCCGGTCACTCTGTTCATATCCGCCCTTTCGCGCGGGCTGATGAAACTTTTCCACATAGATGCTCCTCAGGCCGTAAATTCAGTCTTGACAATGGAGCAGCTTGACGATTATATAGAGCAGACGCTGGATGCGCAACCCCCGACTAACGTGGTAGAGAATGAGGTAAAGATATTCCGCAATGCCATAGACTTCAAGCATACGACCATGGGGGCATGTATGATACCGCGTAACGAGATAGTGGCCGTCGGCATCGACAAGATATCCCGCCCGGAACTGATAAAGAAATTCATAGCTACAGGATTATCCAAGATAGTGGTATATCGTGATGATATAGATGATGTGGTCGGTTATATTCATGTTTCAGAATTATTCGACACGGAAGCTGACTGGCGCAAATGTCTGAAGCCCGTCATCTTCACTCCTGAGACCATGCTCGCCAATAAATTGATGCGGCGAATGTTGACGGAGAAAAAATCGCTCGCTATAGTGGTCGATGAATTCGGCGGCACTGCAGGTCTTGCTACTCTCGAAGACCTTGTAGAAGAGATATTTGGCGAGATTGAAGATGAGCATGACAAGAATCGGCTGGTGGCCCGCGAAATAGAGCCGGGGCATTATGAATTCAGCGGACGCTCCGAGATTGATGATATCAACGAACGCTTCAATCTCAATTTGAAAGAAAGTGAAGACTATCATACTTTGGCAGGCTATATGCTCGACTTCCTCGAAGAACTCCCCGAACTCGGCAAAGAATATGAAATGGAAGGATTGAGAATGAAAGTGACCAAAATGACATCTACAAAGATCCAGATCGTAGAGGTCTTCAAGGATTGATATCACTGGCCGCACCTTTAGACCCCGTTTTATAAAAAAAGCAAAAGTCCGGGTCGCAGATGTGCGTCAGTTTTGACTCATATTGAGTTGTTTTAATATGCATTCGTCTATTTTCAATTGGCCTTGCAGCGCTCAGGAGTTTAGCGGGCTAAACGACTGAGGCAAAAGGCTGAAAATGACGTACAGCTGCGAGACATGATGTCTCGGGCATTCTTTATATATTTGTTGTTTCGGGATTGCAAAGTTACAATTTTACAGTGTAATCTCAAAATATTTTCAATTCAGGATTGATATCGGATAAGATTTCCGTTAATAAAACTGAAATCTTCCTCAAAACTATCAATGAACGCCACACTCAGTTATCCTACTGACCTGAATTATTTTCAGTCAATCCTTATAAAGGCAAATCTGCCTGAATCCTTTTCCCGTCTTGGTCGGCATGATCCTATCCAAATCATCAATGCCATCGCTTATCTTGTCAAGACCTTTGAATATATCGGTGGCGTGCAC
>JAIDYR010000080.1 GCA_029057985.1 Muribaculaceae bacterium
CAGAGAAGTTAAACCTTATCACGCCGATGGTACTGCGAAAGCGGGAGAGTAGGTAATCGCCCCCTTAACGAAGAGGCCCGAGTTATATAGCTCGGGCCTTTTTTATATCTGGTAAATAACCCCGCTATGCGGGATTTTATCGTGGATTGATTGGACGTAAGAATTTCGTCGAAATACCCGCGTAGCGGGGTAATGCGTGGGGGCGTGGATGCATATATATTACGCCGGATGAATATTTTGATTGTTTTTTTTGGCTATGTCGGATTTAATTTGTAATTTTGTATGCCGATTATATCCAAATCTTGCTTTGATGTCCTTTTTATGGGCTTTGGCCGGCCCTAATATCGGATATCAGAGTTAATTTGGGCTGTTGGTGTGTCTATATCGTTTACCCGATTTGATACACTCTTAGCCTCGAACATTAATCTGAACTTTAATTTAGTTTTAATAAAGTGGATACTTTAAGCTATAAGACTCTCTCTGTCACTCCCGCTACTATTGAGAAGAAGTGGGTGGTGATTGATGCTACTGACCAGGTTCTCGGTCGTCTTTGCTCTGTTATCGCAAAGATTCTTCGTGGTAAGAATAAAGCGGACTTTACGCCGAATCTTGACTGCGGTGACAACGTAATCGTTATCAATGCCGATAAGGTTCGCATGAGCAATGATAAAATGAACAAGCGCGAATATCTCCGTTATACCGGCTATCCGGGCGGTCAGCGCGCATATACACCGGCAGATCTCATGGAAAAGTCTTTCAAGAAGACTGTGCATGCCGGTCGTCACCCTCTTTTCATCAAGGTTGTCAAGGGTATGCTCCCGAAGACCAAACTTGGTGCAGCTCAGCTTCGTAATCTATACGTTTACAATGGCAGCGAGCATCCCCATGAGGCTAACAATCCTACAGTAATCGACATCAATAAAGTTAAATAAGGAAGATGGAAAAAGTTAATGCAATTGGCCGCCGCAAAGCCGCTGTGGCTCGCGTATACCTCACTGAGGGTAATGGTCAGATCGTAATCAACAAGCGTCCGCTGGATGTATATTTCCCCTCTTCAATTCTCCAGTATGTCGTAAAGCAGCCGCTCAATACTCTTGATGTTGACGGTAAGTATGATATTCTCGTTCATCTTGACGGTGGCGGCTACAAGGGTCAGGCTGAAGCGCTGCGTCTCGCTATTGCCCGTGCTTTGGTAAAAATCAATCCTGAAGATAAGCCCGCTCTGCGTGCTGAAGGCTTCATGACTCGCGATGCCCGCAGCGTTGAACGTAAGAAACCCGGTCAGCCCAAGGCCCGCAAGCGCTTCCAGTTCTCCAAGCGTTAATACGTGTTTAGTATCTAAATCCGGCGGATGGGTCTTTGACCTGATGATTAGAATCCGTCAGAGTCGCTCCTCTACCGCCTGATTGATTTAAGAAGAAAGTAAACAATCTATAATAATGGCAACACCAAATTTCGAACAACTCCTTGAGGCAGGATGCCACTTCGGCCACCTCAAGCGTAAATGGAATCCCGCAATGGCTCCCTATATCTTCATGGAGCGCAACGGAATTCATATCATCGACCTTTATAAGACTGCGGCAAAGATCGAAGAAGCAGCTGCAGCACTCAAGCAGATTGCAAAGAGCGGCCGCAAGGTCCTCTTCGTAGCTACAAAGAAGCAGGCTAAGGAAGCCGTGGCTGAAAAGGCAGGTGCAATTTCTATGCCTTATGTGATCGAGCGTTGGCCCGGCGGCATGCTTACCAACTTCCCGACTATCCGTAAGGCTGTCAAGAAAATGACTCAGATCGACAAGATGACCAAGGATGGCACTTTCGACAATCTGTCGAAGCGCGAGAAACTTCAGATCACACGTCAGCGTGCCAAACTTGAGAAGAACCTTGGTTCGATCGCTGATCTTTCAAAACTCCCTGCAGCTCTTTTCGTAGTCGACGTTATGAAGGAGCATATTGCAGTAGCAGAAGCTAATCGCCTGGGAATCCCTGTATTCGCAATTGTCGATACTAACTCCGATCCTGAGAATGTAGATTTCGTAATTCCTGCCAATGATGATGCTTCAAAGAGCATTGACGTGATTCTGGGCGCAGTGACTGCCGCTATGGCGGAGGGTCTCGAAGAGCGTAAGGTTGAGAAGAACGATTCAGCAGAGGAAGAAGCAGCTGAGGCTCCTGCAGCCGGCAAGCGTCGCAGACTGCGTCGCAACGAGGCAGCAGAGGCTCCCGCAGCAGAAGCTCCCGCAGCAGAGGCAGCCGAAGCTCCTGTAGCTGAAGCTCCCGCCGCTGAGTAATTAGGAAAGCTTAATCTATAGCAAGATATAGAGTGGGGGAGTCGTAATTCCGGTTATGACTTCCCCCTTATTATTTTAAAATTATTTAATCATACAAATATATTACTCCGAATCATGGCAGTATCTATTGAAGATATCAAAAAACTGCGTCATATGACAGGCGCAGGCATGATGGACTGTAAGAATGCTCTCGCTGAGACAGAGGGCAATATCGAAGCAGCCATTGAAATCATACGTAAGAAGGGTCAGGCCGTAGCAGCTAAGCGTGAAGATCGTCAGGCTTCTGAGGGTTGCGTACTCGCAGCTTGTAAGGAGGGGTTCGCAGCTATCGTGGCTCTCAAATGTGAGACTGACTTCGTAGCAAAGAATGAATCTTTCCGCGCTCTTACAAAGGCTATCCTTGAGGCAGCGGTCGCTGCAGGCGCAAAAACTTTGGATGAAGTCAAGAATCTCGATCTCAATGGTCGCACCGTATCTGAAAATATCACCGATGAAATCGGTAAGACCGGTGAAAAGATGGAACTCGGCGCTTATGAGTGTCTTGAAGCTGCAAGTGTAGCAGCTTATGATCACCTCGGCAATAAGCTCTCCACTATCGTAGGTTTTAACCTTGAAGGCGTAAGCCCTGAGGTTGGTAAAGAAATCGCCATGCAGGTTGCCGCTATGAACCCGGTAGCTGTCGATCGCGAAGCTGTGCCTGCTTCCATCATTGAGGAAGAGAAGGCAGTAGCTATCGAGAAGACTAAGTCTGAGCAGGTGCAGAAGGCTGTAGATGCAGCTTTGAAGAAGGCCGGTCTTAACCCCAATCACTTCGACAGCGAGGATCACATCGCTTCTAACCTCGCCAAGGGTTGGTTTACTGAAGAAGACGCTGCCAAGGCTCGCGAAATCATCAAGACTACTTCCGAACAGAAGGCTGCCAACCTCCCGCAGCAGATGATCGACAATATTGTCAATGGTCGTATCAACAAGTACTATAAGGAAAACTGCCTTATGGAACAGGAATACACTCGCGATGCTACAATGACTGTAGGCCAGTTCCTTGACAAGACACAGAAGGGTCTTGCCGTTGTAAGCTTCAAGCGCGTGAACCTTAACGAGGATTAATATCACTCTTCTGATATCAACCGAATATATTAATCGGGTCGCTTCTAACAATGAGGCGACCCGATTATTTTTGTTTATCTATGGAAAATTTATGTCAATTCTGCGTCTATTGATGCCAGGAACTCACCAAGGACCTCATTTGAAGCTATGATCTCTTTGAGGAGCTCTTGCTGGGGTACCTGTTTGATGACATTGACTGATTTGTCGATCTCAACCTCAAGAGAAAGATAGTCATTTTGCAGGATCCGGCGTATATAGCCGATCAAGACCGGCATCTCCATTTCGAATGATTGCAGGAGCGCAGGGTGGTCGACTGTCACGGTGAAAGTATCGGCATCTTTTCGTTTTGGGGAAGCTTTCCGCATCGCCGAGATAAGAATATGCTTGTCGGGATGTTTTATTATAAAATCTTCCCATACGCGAAGCATATCTTCATCAGTGACGGGATTATGGGCGCGTTCCTGATTGCCGGATATTTTCTGATTTGCCGCCTCTGAGAGGCGGAATGTAGAAGATGTGGAACTTGACGGCCGGCTCCCTCTGCTTCGTCGGGGGGCATTGGAATGACCGGTAGTATCTGATGCCTGCAAAGCAGATGTTGCGGGGGGGATGACAGACACATTTGTAGCCGTGGGAGGGCGTGAGAAGCCGGTCGCCGGATCAGTCGCGGTTGGAATTGATGACGGATCCGGAGCTGACGTTACGCTCGGGTTATCGCCGGATGCGACCATTTCGGGGTGTGGAATAGCGAGGTCGCGAAGGGGTATGGTTTCGCTATCCACACGGTCAAAAGGGGGCGTCGGCGGGTTTTTGAGTTGGCAGAGACGTATGAGGGTGAGCTCGACAAGAAACTGCTTATTGCTTGAGGTGCGATATTGGAAATCGCAATCGTTGAGGAGCTTCATGGCAGCGTAATGCCAGTCGATAGGGAGGGATTGAGCCTGCTTGACGTATCTATCCTTTATATCGGCTGCTACTTCGAGTAACGAGGCAGTGGCGGGCGCAAATGCAACCATGAGATCACGTATGTGGCCTGCGAGTCCGTTGACGAAGAATAACGAATCAAATCCGCGGTCGCGTATCTGCTTGTAGATCATCAGGGCCTCGGGAACATTTCCTGTGCTGAAAGCTTCTACGAGTTTAAAATAATAATCGTAATCAAGGACATTGAGAGCCTCGATTGTCTTATCGTAAGTGATTTCACCATGTGAGGACGCTGCTACCTGATCAAATATCGACAAAGCATCGCGCATAGCGCCATCTGCCTTCTTAGCTATGACATTGAGCGAAGGGACATCGGCGGAGATCCCTTCTGTCCGGGCTACGTACTGAAGATGTTCTACAGTGTCTTGAGTCGTGATTCTCTTGAAGTCATAGATCTGGCAACGGGAGAGTATCGTAGGGATGACTTTATGCTTTTCGGTTGTAGCCAGAATGAAGACTACGTAGGAGGGGGGTTCCTCAAGAGTCTTTAGAAAAGCATTGAAGGCAGCGGACGATAGCATGTGGACCTCATCTATGATGAATACCCGATAGCGGCCTTGCGTGGGAGGGATATTGACCTGTTCTGTCAGTTTGCGGATATCATCGACAGAGTTGTTGGATGCTGCGTCGAGTTCTACTATATTAAAGGAGCCTCCCTGTTCTATAGCCTGGCATGATTCGCATTTTCCACACGCTTCGCCATCGGCTGTCGGAGTGAGGCAATTAATTGTTTTTGCGAAAATTCGCGCACATGAAGTCTTGCCGACCCCACGCGGGCCGCAGAACAGATATGCCTGGGCAAGACGCCCGCTTGCGACGGCGTTTTTCAGGGTGTCGGTGAGCGCTTTTTGTCCGACGACGCTTCTGAAATCTGCCGGTCTGTATTTGCGGGCTGAAACGATATATGGTTGTTCGCTCATCTGGAATTTTTGATTGTAAATGAGGATGTTGAGGAATCCCCTTGTGAGTTGGAGAGTATGCACCGCATTCATCGGGTAACGAGGGAATCCCGCTATTATACAAAATTACAAAAAAAGTATGGGATATCCGCAACAATTATACTCCTTATGCGTTAAAAAATCATAGAGTCAGCGAAGTTTCAACCACGATTTTTCTGATTAGACATAAAGACTAATCTTACAACTTAATCAATAATAGGTATTCTCAGCCGGCTCCACATCTAAATATCGCTTTATTCATGGAGAAAAGCAGACTTTATACCGGAGGAGGGGATGACGGGACGACGTCGCTTGTTGGCGGCGAGCGTGCCGGAAAGGATTGCGTGCGTCTGGACGCGTATGGTACAGTCGATGAATTCTCAGCATTTTTAGGAGTTTTGGCATCACGTCCGGACATTGAAGAATCGCTTCGCGAGGATCTTATGGAAGTTCAGAATCGTCTTTTTGATATAGGAGGATATTTGGCTTCGCGTCCGGGAGGATCCGGACTACCACCGGTGGCATGTCTTGATGAATGTATCCGAAAAGTCGAGCATTGGATTGATAGGCTTGATGCTGAGACTCCAAAGATCCGGGCATTCGTATTACCCGGAGGATGCGAGAATGCAGCTCATGCTCATGTTGCGCGTACCGTATGCCGTAGAGCGGAGCGCAGAATCATCGCTTTGGCGCGTGAAGAAGAGGTGGATCCTGCCGTATGCCGATATTTCAATCGTCTTTCCGATTGGCTCTTCATCATGGCAAGATATCTTAACTATCGTGCAGGAGTTGAAGAGATCATATGGAGTCCCTACGATAAGTAGGTAATTTTTCGATTTATCGAAAAGACTCCTCGGATTCTGAATTCAAGATGGTGATTCATTATAGGATTATTCTTTTAATTTGATTTACAATACAAAACAATAGACAATATAAAAATTTAAAGATATGTACTGGACACTTGAACTTGCGTCAAAACTTGAAGACGCACCCTGGCCTGCAACGAAGGAAGAACTTATAGACTACGCCCAGCGTAGCGGAGCTCCTCTGGAAGTATTGGAAAATCTTCAGGAGATGGAAGATGAAGGCGAGACCTACGAATCAATAGAAGACATTTGGCCCGACTACCCCTCCAACGACGACTTCTTCTTCAACGAAGAGGAGTATTAAAACTCTGATAAGTGAGTAAATAATTTATAG
>JAIDYR010000081.1 GCA_029057985.1 Muribaculaceae bacterium
AATCTTGAGGAAAGTCATGCGCATCTTGTCGGAGAAAATACGCTGCGACTGCATGTTATATAAACATATATCTTCCCAATTACCGGGAGAAAGACTCCTGCATCTCAGCTGCGACTGCATGTTATATAAACATATATCTTCCCTGAGATGTTGCTCTTTTGAATCCTTCCATTCGAAATTCATCAGAAACACTCCGTAGACCGGAGTCAGTTTATAGTTCCAGCTATCCCCCTTTTCCCCTTGGGAATATATATCCGCAGCCAGATAATAGAGTGCCCGGTCATCGAAATAAGACTGATAACGGTTCTGCATCTCAACGATAATCTTCGTCTTGTCTGCCAATTCACAATGTAGATCGTAAATTAGAGCCCTGTCATCCTTAGCCTCACCTTTCTTTTCCTTATCGATGAAAGTCACATCCGTAATTGGAGAAGGGCCATTGATAAGGGAATTCAGGAAGGAAAGGATAAATTCCTTATCGGCGTGTTTGCCGAATAGAAATTTAAAGCCAAAATCTGTCAATGGATTGATATAGATGGATTCGGAGTTTCGCATATTGCAAGTTTTTTGCTTAGCTCCCACAAAGTTATGAAAAAATCTCTAAATCGTCAAATATTAAGGTTGATCAGAGATAAATTCACGATAAAATGTCAATAAATTCCCATCTATCTTCTTCCCGTATGGTTACTTACCTTCCCGGGAGTATTACGGCATTTTACCTATATAGTTTCACCCCATACGCTTTTCCGCTCTCACCGAAAATTAGAGCGAGATAGAATCCCTGCGGTTCACCCTCGAGATTTATATGCGCTATGGGTGACGATCCTCCATAAGTAGCTCTTCCCAAATGACTTCCCTGAATATTATACAGCATAGCAAGTCGGGCATTTTCGGGCAGCACAACGTCAAAATGTCCTCCACCTACTGACTTCACCATAGGCTGATCATTCAAAATCGACATGCGCGTATCCATAATTGAATTGGTCGAAGGGAAAGATTCGTCTGCATGGGCACGGCTATAGGAATCATAAAATTCAAAAGCAGGAGTCTCTTCCTCTGCAGGTGCAACATACCGAGGATTGCCAATTATCGCAATCATTCGCTCACCAAGGATTTCAGCAGGCATGAGCCGCATAAGCCAATTGTTAGGGCGCCCGAATTCTATACGATAGTAATCGCCCTTCTTACCATGAAGGATGCCGGGATACAGTTTCCTCTTACTATTTACGAATCCTATCGCGACTTCCCCGTTCTTACTCAATTCGCTGTCAAGCATTGCCTGCCATTGTTCAGGAGTATAGAAAGCGGAATATTCTCCATCCCGCGATGAGTCTGCATCATCTATGCTCAAAAGTTCCTCCAGATCTCCGCGCACATCTTCTGAGTGATGAACTGCGTCCGTAGCTTCATACGGAGCGTCAAGAAGATTCACGACATAAGCCGGATAATCTCTCCATGCCTCTATGGCTTCTTCCGGCACACGGGAATCATAACGAATCAGCTCTATATCATGAGCATAACTCTGAAGCCAGCCCTTCTCGGTATCTGTAAGAGCATCCGGATCAAAATTATCTTTCAGACTATATCCGAGAATGGGGAAGGTCTTGTTTTCAGCAGAAATTATTACAAATCCGCCTCTGGGTTGATTATATACGTAGAATGGAGTAAAAAGTCGGTCGGTGGTAAGGCGCTTTCCGTTATAGACCATCTTTACGGGAGCCGTCTGCTCCTTATAAGCCTGATTAAAGAATTGCTGAGCCATTTTCTGCGCCTGCTTCTGTGTGACGGTTTCTGCCGACGCTAATGCAGACGTAGCGACGCAGCTTACAAGCGTAACCAACCTTATCAATCGCATCGGGAAGAGTGATTGTCTGAATATATTTAGATATTTCGGGAAGAGAGCTTTTCGCATATTTGAATAATTAGATTTGATATCGGAGTAATATGAATTGCGGGCAGAGTCGAGAGGCCGACTCCGCCCGCTATATATATATAACGATTGAAATTATATTTTTATTCCTCCGCTGCTTCGATTTCAGCAGTTTCAGTCATTTCTTTCTGAGCATCAGTCTCGGTCACATTTGGCAACTCGAGTCCAAGATGCTTCTTCTTATCTACGATTTTAAGATAAAGTCCGATAAGAAGGGCTGCCACGCCGAGACCTGCAAGCATCACGAGTGCCCAGGTATAGTTATAACTTACCGAGGCTACTTCTTCCGACATGGTGCCCGCTGCTACCTGAGCCTCAATATCTGTATTGGTTGACGTCAGCACCTTACCGATAAGCATCGGGAAGAGCCACAGACCGATGTTCTGAATCCAGAAAATGAGCGCATAAGCCGAGCCGATAATCTTGGCGTCTACAAGTTTCGGTACTGAAGGCCAGAGCGAGGCCGGCACGAGCGAGAAGGAGGCGCCGAGCACAAGAATAGTAACGTATGCAAGGATTACGCCTCCGGCTGCATTACCTTTAAACATCGGCAGAATGAACGCAAAGGTCAGATGGCAGGCGATAAGTAGCAGCGAACCAAGCACAAGCATGGAAGCCGCTTTACCCTTATAGTCCACAAATTTACCGAGAATCGGGGTAATACCGACCGCAAGCAGCGGGAATACGGCGAAGATTGCTCCTGCACTCTGTTTCTGATAGCCCATCCAGCAATAAACCACGAGGCTGACAATCGACACTGCGAAGAGCAGGACTTTCATGCCTTTATTCTTGGCGAAGTTGCCGGCAAATGCCGTGGCCGCTACGATGAGCATTATTACATATTGAATATAAGTCACGGCATCAGTAGCCCAGAAGGAACCTTCAGGAAGCGGAGTGAATTCAATATTACATTGAAGCATATTGACAGCATACTTCTGGAAAGGGAAGATTGCAGAATAGTAAAGTACACAAAGAAGCGCCACCAGCCAGAATCCAAGGCTTGAAAGAATCTTGCCGAGATCGGAGAGTTTGAATGGATCATCTTTTTCTTCTGCCTCACCCGACTGGGCATCAAGTTTTTTATCCATGAAGAAATAGACGATAAACATTATCAGCGCAATCATCAGAAGCACTACGCCAAATGCTACTGAGCGGGACACGTCGATAGTGCCTCCCATAGTTGCAAACATGGGAGAGAAAATCATACAGGTGGCAACACCCAATCTTGCAAGCGCCATCTCCGATCCCATAGCCAAGGCCATCTCGCGACCTTTAAACCATTTTACGATACCACGGCTTACTGTAATACCGGCCATTTCCACGCCGCAACCGAATATCATGAAGCCTATAGCTGAGAGCTTGGCCGAAGCAGGCATACCTTCGTAGAAGGGGGAAACGCCGAGTTCGTCGAAAACAGGGATATAATTCAGATGCTCCGTAAACCATACCTTGAGCTGCGTTGTCTGAAACGCATCCGTCAGAGCATACCAATTTATTACCGCGCCGACAAGCATGACAGCTCCCGAAAGAAGAGCAGTAAACCGCACTCCCATTTTGTCGAGAATGATTCCGGCGAAGATGAGGAAGAAAATAAAGACATTAAGGAATGTCTCGGAGCCCTGCATTGTGCCGAAAGCGGTGGAATTCCATCCTCTTTCTTGCTGAAGGAGGTCTTTAATCGGCGAAAGGACGTCCATGAAGACGTAAGAGCAGAACATCGCGAATGCGAGTAGAGCAAGCGCTGTCCAGCGCGCCCATGCTTTATCGCGGAGCAATTCCCCTTTGCCCGCGAGGGGCTGGATGGTGGTAGTAGATGCCATTCTGATATGATGTTAAGTTATTAAGATTTCAATAATTCTGTGCAAAATTAATAAAATTTCGTGATTATACCACTTTGTAATTAAAAAAAGTTTCCGCCTGCCGCAACTGCCGACAGACGGAAACCCATATCCATAAAAAATTATATATATATATTACCGAATGGTAATCAGATTAGATCTCCTTGTTGTGTTCAAGAAGAAGTGTCATCGACGGACGATCGCAGATCTCTGCCGGACCGAAGTACTGAATCGGACCGGGATATTGATAGAGAGTATTGAGGGCGAGAGTCTCGCGCATAGATGCATATTTGAGGTACGGACGTCCGTTGAGGTTTACGAGAGCCTTCTGAATCACGGGCTTCATCTTGCCGTGGCGACGTTCCATATTCATCATCATAGTGATGGGGATACCGCCTGCTATCCAGTTTTCTGTCTTATCTGTCAGATTGCGCACGCTCGACATATATCCGGTCAAGCCGGAGTTGATGAGCATGGCAGCGTTGTAGCCGAGGGCGTAAGTATAATCGGCATCGAAGTTTGTCGGATCTGCGCAGCGTCCTTCATAGCCGAAGAAGTGATGCTGCGCCGCGAATTTACCGCTGTACTGTCCTTCCTCCGCCATCTCTTCCAGACGCTTCGCTACCATCTCTGAAAGAAGGCTTTCGGTCTCGATCAAAGATACCTGCACATTGCCGTGGCTGTCGCGGTCAAGACTGAGCTGAAGAGCGATATTCTTAGGAAGTGATTTATAAAGAGCAGCACATTCGGGAGTAAGATGAGCGTGGATAGCCTGTAGTTTGTCGAGTTCATCAAGACCTTCAAGTTCAGCTGCGTACTCGACGAGAACATCGTTAAGCTCGGCGATGAGCTTCTTCATTGAAGGAATGAATTCGATAAGGCCTTCGGGAACGAGGACTGTGCCGAAGTTCCATCCAAGTTTGGCACGCTCTGCCACAACATAGCAGATCTGGCTGACGATATTGTCGAGAGTCATGCGCTTTGCAGCTACCTCCTCGGAAATCAAGCATATATTGGGCTGAGTCTCAAGCGCACATTCCAATGCAATATGGGAAGCTGAGCGACCCATGAGTTTGATGAAGTGATAATATTTCTTTGCAGAGTTACAGTCACGCTGGATATTGCCGATGACTTCGGAGTATACCTTGCAGGCTGTGTCGAAGCCGAAGGAAGTTTCGATCCATTCGTTCTTCAGGTCGCCGTCGATAGTCTTGGGCACGCCGATCACCTGAACATCCGCTCCATTTGCCTTATAGTATTCGGCAAGGACAGCTGCGTTAGTGTTGGAATCATCGCCGCCGATTATGACGAGAGCCTTGATGTTGAGTTCCTTAAGAATCTTAAGTCCCGCATCAAACTGCTCGGGAGTCTCGAGCTTTGTGCGACCCGAACCGATGATATCAAAACCACCCGTATTGCGGTATTCCTTGATATAGCCGGCTGTCAGCTCCATATATTGATGATTGATGAATCCGGAGGGGCCCATAAGGAAGCCGTAAAGACGGCTCTCTTTATTAAGAGACTTGATACCGTCGAAGATACCGCTCACTACATTGTGGCCGCCGGGAGCCTGACCGCCGGAAAGGATAATGCCTACATTAAACGGCTCTTCAACTCTCTCAGGCTTTTCATTCTCTACAAATTCAACTACGGGAAGACCGTAGGTATTCGGAAATAGAGATTTGATTTCTGCCTGGTCTGCGACTGACTCTGTCGGATTGCCTACCTTAAGTTTCACAGGGCCCTGAAGAGCCTTGGGGAGCTTCGGCTGATATTCAGCACGTACTCTCTGAAGTGCACTTTTTTTCATCTGTTTCTGTCTATTTGCCTTTTTTAATCCTCCCGGTTGCCTTTTTCACCTGTAGACCGGAACCTTTTTCCGCGGCACCAATTCATCCTGGAAGGACAGTCAATATTCTTTCAGACTGCAAAGTTACTAAATTTTAATGTGTCTGCCAATAGATTAGACGTTATTTTTTACCCTATTTTGAGCTTTCAGATATTCTTCGGCCGCTTCAAGGTCTTCCGGAGTATCGATACCGATGTTTTCGCTCCGGCTTTCAGCTACCTTAATCGAATAGCCGTTTTCAAGCCAGCGGAGTTGTTCAAGGGATTCCGCCTTTTCGAGTGGACTTTGAGGAAGCTCGGTAATCTTCCTCAATACTTCGGTCCGGTATGCATATACACCGATATGAGTAAAGTATTGATGCTGCGACGGCCATTGATTCTGATCTGCTCCCCGAAGATAAGGGATCACACTGCGGGAGAAGTAGAGAGCTGATCCGGTCGGACTTTTCACAAGTTTTACGAGATTGGGATTATTAAGTTCCTTGAAGGCACCGTCTGTTGGAAACGGGCGTGCAAGCGTTGCGATATCCACACTCGGGTCTTCAAAGCATTTTTCGAGCAGTCGGAGTTGATTGATATCGATAAACGGCTCATCGCCCTGCACATTGATTACAATATCATAGACCTCTCCGGTCAGTTTTTCCAGTGTCTCTACAGCCTCGCGCACCCTATCAGTACCGCTATTATGATTTATCGAGGTCATTATAGCAGAATATCCCTCGTGTTCAACTCTCCGGCGTATGCGTTCATCGTCAGTTGCCACCAGGCATTGATAACCTGCCTCTGTAATTCTGTCTACCACACGAAGTATAATCTCGCGGCCTCCTAATTTAGCAAGAGGTTTCCCCGGAAATCGAGTCGATGAATATCTGGCGGGAGTTATGATTAAGGTTTTCAATTTTTCAGTTTTACTAACCATTTTTGAAGATATTATTGAGAAGTTCTACAAAGATAATGCTTTTTACGGAATTTTTTACTAACTTTGAAAAATCGTATCACATTGAATTAATATTTTAGTTGATCTTATAAGTAAATTGAGAAAATTTTTGAAATTTACTTAGAGCCAGTTTACTAAAGAATGTTAACGAGAAAATGTACAGATTTTGAGGCAGTTTCGATTTTTGAAGAGGGAGC
>JAIDYR010000082.1:0-49860 GCA_029057985.1 Muribaculaceae bacterium
TTTCAGCATGAAAGCCTTATTTTTTTGCAGCAATCATATAGAAAAAGAGACCGCCTAAACTTGTTAGACAGTCTCTTTTCTTATGTAAGATCTTAAACGTTGATACCCTGATGGAATCAGAAGGGGAAATTCATGCCGAAGTTGAATTCTCCATTGCTGTTGAGGGGTGCAAATTGCTTGGCGAGTTTGCCGAATGTGCGGTCCATGCCCACGAAAAGATTGAATCCCTTGACGTTTACATTAAGGAGCCATCCGAAGCCCGCACCATACGTGCCTGCCGTCAGATTGGCTGATGCCGAAAGGCAATCTACCGGATTGACGTTGGCTGAGAAGCGGAAATCAGTAGTAGTAAACGGACCGTTGAAACGAGTCGAATTGATCAAGCCGAAGTTCAGACGGCGATATTGCGGAAGGGTATAGCGCACGCCCCAGTTGAGGGTTGTGCGAAGAGAGCGAGTGCGTCCGGAAGCATCTCTGCTTTCAAGCTGATAAAGATTCTCGAGGTCAGATTTCATCTTGTCCCATGTAGCGTCGGCCTCCCCGCTCCCTACTCCGAATGTATAATCGGAAGTATTGATACTGTGGATTCCGTCGGTAGTGGCATAGAGTGTATTGCTCCAGGATATGAAGCCAAGGTCAAGAAGAGCGAGATTGAATTCGAAATCTCTCCATTTGTAGGTGGCTCCAAGATCAAATCCGAGGCCGAATCCGGTAAGTCCGACCCCGTCCATATCCAGTCCATCTACAAATTTCTTGCCATCATCATCATAGCGGTATTTGAATTTTGCTCCGCATAGATTTGCATAGAGGTCAGCCTGAGTGCGGGCTGTCCAAGAATCTGTGCCCAGAGTAAGATCGGCATTATTGAAGTATCCGTCTATATTTCCGAGACCGAAAAGAAACTTCACAGCCGCGCCTACCTTAAGTCCGGGAAGCTGACTAATCTTTCTTGAATGATTGAGTTGCAGTTTGGCATATGCTGAAGCGTTCACGCGGAAATCAGAGATGTCGTAGGTCTTATTTTCCGGTCCCTCCTTCATTAGGCGGATAAGAGAGCCCGGCACTCCTATATTGCCGTCAGCCACTGCAGATATCGACACTACATTCTGTCCGCCCAGGGCCGTAAATCCGACGTCGATTATATCCATCTCCAGATTAGCTCCGAGTTTATTGACGTCATGGATATTTTTGAGAACCGTCGACGTCGGAACGTCAGGATGAGTAAACAGTACTGTCTTGCCGTCTACAGGATACAGGAGGCTGGAAACATGCAGATTTCCCTGCATCCCTATATTGAGATTGCCGAGGACCGGCATTGAGATAAAGGTCTTGCGTCCTTCATCCGTCATGGCGGGGTTAAGTTGATAGCGATGGGTATAATTATCGAGATAATATCCCGAATAGGAAGCCTGAGCCAGAGCCGAGGCGGACGATGCCGTAGTGATGACTGCGGCAAGGATATATTTGATATTTGCTTTCATTTGTGTAAAGAGTTTCTTGCCGTTGATTACTTGTCATCTTTATCCAGATGGAGATATTTGCCTGAGACTTTTACTCTGATATTGTCGAGAGTCAGGGTCTGCTCAGGTGATAGAGGGGGAACGTCGCCGGGATTGGAAGCGTCTGAATTGGAGATTGCCCAGGCTTTATAGAAGATTCCGTCGATATCCTGAATGTAATCGAATCCTTCATCGGGAGTGATGGTTATGGTGACGGGATAATTTTCGGCAAGGGCAGGGAGAGGAGTTGACTCGCACTTGCCCATGTGATTCCCGGCCTCATTCAAAATCTGAGCGGAAAGGCGCACTTCAAGGGGGATCGTAGAGGTGATGTCGGCAGTCACTTCAAGACGTTTCACATAGAGATCCTTCAGATCGTCAGAACTCCAGTCATCTTCAGTGCCCGAGTAGATGATTTGTGAGCCGTCGGCCAGGGCGAGTGGAGCGCGGAATACATAACTGCCCTTAATCGACGGAAGACGCTTACCGAGCGGGAATCGGGTTGCATTGCCATCTACATGCGGGTCAGGGAATGCGACACTGATCTTCTGAGGAATTCCGTCGCCGTAAAGTACATCTCCGAGAGAAGAGAAGAGAAGTTTGGTTGCGTTTGTATAGCTTGCAATTGGAGTGAGGTTGCTACCCTCGGGAGATATTGCGAATTGATAAGGACCGTAGCCTTTATCGTGGCCCACGCGAATATCTTCGTTCATGCGGAGTGTGGATCCCGGACGATTGTCGCGGTAAGGAGTGACTTCAAGCCCCGTGACTCCTCCAAGTCCATATTGCGCGCATGAATTGGATATGCTGAGATATATCTGAGGATTAGCGATGCGGATGCGAGTGTCGTCCTGAGCGAGAAAGTCGGGTATGTCATTGAGCATGGCATCGTCAAATTTGAGACCTTCGATAGAATAATCGATGTCTCCACTGAAGCTTGAAATGTCGAAGCTGGAAAGATTGTAGGCAATATCGACATCAAAGGTGCCGGGGAAGTTATAGGCATCCGAAAGCGGGGTAAGATGGAGAGCGCCGCTTTCGACTGTGATCTCGCCGTCATAATTGAAGTGACCGTTTTCGAGGACAACTCCTATTTTTTCAAGATCTATCAGTTGGGCTGTCAGGGTGAGGTCTATTATGCCATCTGTAGACTTAAAGGATTTAATAATGATGTCCCCAGTCTCGGGATTGTAAGTGCCCATGGTAGCCTTAGCGGGAGATCCGTCTTGACTGTATAGACCCTTTGGAAAGTTGAGTCTGACATTCTCAAGTTCCATCTGCTTCGTCATAGCCGCGACATTGGCCGGGAGCTGAAGCTTGGTATTGAAAGTCACTTTAGGAGTGGTGATTTCGCTAATCGAGCGGACCTCGAGATCAACGTCTTTAATATCATACCGGAATTCAGTCGACATTCTGTTGATATTATAGGAGAAAGTGCCGAGTCCGGGGAGCCGGCGCTTGGAAGCAGCCGGATTGTCAAAGAGATCAACCCGCACGATAGAAGGTGCGATATCTGTCGGAGCGTTTACGGAAAATTCATTGATTTTGATTTCATCTGAGTCAAAATCTCCGTTATAGTTATAGACATAGATATCTTTTCCCTGAAGCGAGGGGTCGGATCCAATATATTTTTCCTTTGTAATTGACTCTGAGTCTTTTATATCGATGACAGAATTGAGTGTGACCGGTCCTACATTGACCGGAATGACCAGGTCGTTGACCGGAACTTCGATGGAAGTGTCGATGTTTGCGAGATCATAATTATCATCGACGCAACCGGTCAGAATCGTCAGAGCTGCCAGAGGAAGACCTGCGATTAGATAGCGTTTTGACATAATGAAAAGTATTAGTATTGGGTGTATTAGTATTATAGGTGTGGAAACTGGATTTTGAGTGTGTGGAGAGTAAGTCGGGAATTATAAGTGCGTAATCTTTAGAAATGTATAAGTCTTCATCCTTGGCTCCCGCAATTGTTTCGGGGTCAGGGATGAAGACTTCATTTCTAAGGATTATTTAGTCTTAGCGGCGATCTTCTGCTGCCAACGCCATGCGTTGCGCATAGTGTCGTCGATATCCATTTCTGCTTTCCATCCGAGCACATTATTGGCTTTGGAGGGTTCGGCCCAGATCTTCTCGATGTCACCTTCGCGACGCGGCCCAATCTTATGGGGGACCTTTACGCCCGTGGCGCGTTCAAAGGATTCTATAAGTTCAAGCACCGAGAGTCCGCGACCTGTGCCGAGATTGAAAATTTCGAGTTTATCGCCGTCCGGATTGTCAAGCATTCTGCGCATTGCGATGACATGAGCCTTAGCGAGATCAGTCACGTCGATGAAGTCGCGGATACAAGATCCGTCGGGAGTATTGTAATCATTTCCGAATACAGTCAGCTCCTTGCGTATGCCTGCCGCAGTCTGAGTCAGATAGGGGATAAGATTCTGCGGCACGCCGAGTGGAAGCTCGCCGATTTCGGCAGAGGGATGAGCCCCTACGGGATTGAAATAACGCAGGATGATGCTTTTGATGGGGGCTCCGGAATAAATAGTATCTGTGATGATTTCTTCGGAAATTTGCTTTGTATTTCCATAGGGAGAAGTCGCGACCTTGATAGGGGCTGACTCGTCGATAGGATTCCGGTCGGGTTCTCCATAAACTGTGCAACTACTCGAGAAGACAATTCCTTCCACTCCGAACTCAGGCATAAGTTCGAGCAGATTGAGCAAAGATACGAGATTATTGCGATAATAAAGGAGCGGCTTCTGGACAGATTCATTGACAGCTTTGGAGGCAGCGAAATTGATTATTCCCTTGATGCCGGGATGCGCCTTAAAGAGTTTGCGGAGAGTTTCGATATCCGTCACGTCTCCTTCGATGAAATCCGGTCGGATCCCTGAAATGCGTTCGATTCCATCGAGCACATTGATATTGGAGTTGGAGAGATTATCGATAATGACGACTTCATATCCTGCCTGTTGAAGCTCAACTACGGTGTGAGAACCGATATAGCCGGTGCCGCCGGTCACTAATATTTTTGCCATTTTCTCAAAGATTTTAGAAAAGTTTTTCCGGGTATACGCCCTCGTCGACGAGATGACGGAATTGGTCGACTGTCGCCTGGCGGTCGGCAGCGTAGGTCACTCCAAACCATTTCGAAGGAGTGTCAAGCACCTTGAAGCTTGCTTCGCCGGATTGAATTAAATTATTGACTACGGTAGGAATATAGAACTCTGATTTGAGTTCGTTGCCATGTTCCTTAAGGAATGTAAGGAAATCACGCATTGAATAGTCGAAATAATCGGGAGTAAAGCCCCAGAAATTCATGGAAACACTTGCATTGGCAGGGAAGTCGGCTTCAGAACCATCGGGAGCAGTATAGACGATCTTGCCGTCTTTCTTGCATATGCCATGACATTCGTTGACTCCGGTAAGAAATCCTTCTTCCGATACCTGGCAGTGTCCGCGACTTACGGTGCCGTTTTCACTGAGAGTATTTTCAATCCGGAATCCGACCATGCAGTATTCTCCTTTTTTACCCTCTACGGAGCGGAGGAAGTCTGCAAGAATCCGGAATGATTCCGCTCCATAGTAATCGTCGGCATTGATGACTCCGAAAGGTTCCTTGATAGCATCTTTGCCCATGAGTACTGCGTGGCCCGTGCCCCAGGGCTTGGAGCGTTCGGGATCAGGACGGAAGCCTGCCGGGAGTGCATCGAGTTCTTGAAAGACTACTTCAACATCAATATGTCCGGCATATTTCTCGACTACTTTCTTTCTGAATTCCTCTTCAAAATCATGCCGGATGACGAATACAATTTTCCCGAATCCGGCGCGGATAGCATCATATACGCTATAGTCCATGATTGTCTCGCCTGATGGACCGAGGGAGTCGAGCTGCTTCAGGCCACCATAACGGCTACCCATTCCGGCAGCAAGAATAAAGAGTGTCGGTTTCATTTTGTATGGTTTAAGTTTTTTAAGTCAATTGGTCGGAAAGTTGTCAGTAGGAATTATCCTGAGTAAGCCGGATAACTTTCCGGAATTCCGGTCTCTCCGAAGGTGATAAGTAATTTTAGAGTGTATTAGGTTTGAGGTTTCTTCCGAAGAGAGATCATCAGAAGAATCATAAAATCAAACCAGATAAGTTTGGAATTTCCGTTTCGGCTGATATCTCTTTTTGCATCGTCGATTGCTGAGAGAATATATTCGACATTCGCTACATTTATAAATGGCGCGAATTTCGATGAGAATCCCGATTCCTCGGGTGTCATCACGTTGAGAGGGGGAAGACAAAGATTCGAAATGAAATTTTCGCGTGTCATCCTGCCGAAATAATCGAGGAGACGAATGGATTTCTCTCTGCCCAGAGCCGCCAGCTCATCTGAGCGACGTTTTAATACCGCAACTTTTCTTGCATAAGATTCTCGCATGATCCCTCTGAAAATTTCTCCGAATTCCTGCGTTTCGCTCTCAGCTCCAATAAGTTGGGTTGCCTTAAGCAGCGATCCTTCGGAAAGGGAGGCCAAGGCGGGGGCGTAGGACGGGGAGGTCCCACATTCGAGGAGGAATTTCTCTATTTCCTGAGCCGACGGACGCTTCATCTCTATGCGTCTCATTCTCGAATAGATAGTCGGAAGAATTGCATTAGGCTCGTCGCTGACAGCGATGAAGAGAGTGTCGCTTTGCGGCTCTTCAAGAATCTTCAGAATCTTGTTGGCCGCATCCGGCTGGAGTCGCTCCGGAAGCCATATCAGGAAAATCTTGTAATTATCGGAATAGGAAGAGAGGGATGCTATTGAAGTGATTTCGGCGGCGTCATCTACATAAATACGAGGTTGGGAATTTGCTCCGTTCATAAGTTTCATCCAATACGTCATATCCATATATGGCGATTCGTGAAGCATTTGCGTCCACTCCTTAGCATAGTCAGAGGAGCGCTCAAGATGGGCACTCTTAACCTTATAGATAGGATAGATATAATGGATGTCGGGGTTATTTCCTGCTTCGATCCTTCTACATGAGGGGCATACTCCGCATGAGTCTCCGTCGATTGGATTTTCGCAGTTGATGTAGCTGACAAGTGCGCGCGCAAGGAGCATCTTTCCGATACCCGGAGGCCCGGACAATAAGAGGGCATGCGGAATCCTGCCGGAATCCACCATTCCTCTCACCGCCTCTACGGCTTCCTGATTACCGTTAATATCAGCGAATCTCATCTGCTAACGATATGAAATTTCACAAAAATAGTTAAAATTTATGAGATACGCAAGTAAAAATCAAACCTCGTTGTCTAAACCTCAATCCTCGTCTTCTTCATCTTCCCAATCGAGAAAGAAATCATCTGCATAGGTCGATTCCCGGAAAGCCGCCAGGTCACGGGAATCTCGTTTTGTCGGTCGGCCCAGTCCTTTCCTGCGATCGACAAATCCGGATATTCTGGTCATCTCAAGCAGATCATATTCAGATTGAGGAGTGATATTTTCAAGATACTCGGGTACGAGCTTGGCTCCAAGGCGATTTTCGGACACCTGCTTGACACGGAAAGTATATGTGATCGGGGGCTTCTTTACCTCAATGACATCCCCTTCCTTTACAGTGCGTGAAGGCTTGACCGCTACCCCGCCTATAGAGACTCTCCCTTTCTTTACGGCATCGGTCGACATGGAGCGGGTCTTGAAGACTCTCATAGCCCAAAGCCACTTGTCAACTCTTACTTCAGTCTTCATTCCTGAATGCGTTTAAGTGTAAGCACAGGCTGGCGCAGCAGATTAAGGAGTTCCACCGTGGTGCTGTCTACAGGGCGAGCATGAGCAGCATCCTCGAGAGCCACAATCAGACGGGTCTGATTTTCGGGATTCGGGCATGCCATGCGGGTTGTGACAATATTATGAAAGTTAATCGTATTGACGGTCTCCATGTCAATATCGACGAATCCGTTGAATAGATTGCAACCCGTGTTGCCGTGAATTTTCCCTTGGTCTATGTCAATGACAATCTTCATATCCGGATCGTCGATCTCTTCGCCGTCAATGGTCGTCACCCCCCATACTCCATTAAGGAAATCGAAGTTCTGATGCATGAGTTTCAATACTTCCTTACCGGACTTATCGAAGAAATGTAGGTAATATTCATCTCCGTTATGATCCCAGGTATAAGTGCGGGTCGCATCGAGGGCTTGATTGATCTCAACGTCTGTGATGCCCGATGTCCCACACATCCTCATTGTCGAGATTATATCCTTGAAAGAGATCTGATGATCTTCCTGGTTATAGATGTATGATGCATTGATTGTATTGCAGCCGTTGTTGCCATAGACCTTTTTCTCGGAAGGTGCCATTTTAAGATAGGGCGTTGTTTCGCCGACGACGGGTTTACCGTTGACTTCTTCGATAGTCCAGTCTCCGGTGACGGTCCCTTCTTCGAGGTCTTTTGCAGAATAAGTCTTTTCAGGACGTGGAGTATGGATATGCTCACGGTCGGATGGAAGGACTATTTCGGCTTTGGAATCCTTTTTACCATTGTTATAAGGCACTCGCAACGAAGAGCATCCCCCTGCCAGGAGAAGTGCAATTCCGGATGCTGCAATGAAAATATTCTTCATAAGAGTTATTTTTTAAGTTAACCAAGGAGAATCAATCTCCCCAATGGCGTCTGACCGGATATTTTGTCGGACGCAACAGTAAGCGCAATGAAGTGGAATATGTGCAGTAATTCCATATCCAGTTGAGGAGTACGTTGAGTTTATTCCTCATTCCGAGAATCGACACGAGATGGATCACCATCCATATCCACCATGCAATCCTACCCGAGAATGAAAAGTTCGGAAGGTCGGCGACAGCTCGGTTACGTCCGATTGTAGCCATGGATCCGCGATCGGAATATTTGAATTTGGAAGTATATTCTCCTTTATTGAGGTTTTTGGCAAGATTTTTTGCCTGTTGGATAGCCGGCTGAGCTACCATAGGGTATCCTCTCGGATATTCCGGAGTTTCCATAAGAGCTATATCCCCGATTGCCATGACGGTGTCTTCCAATCCTTTCACGCGGTTATATTCATCGACATATATCCGGCCGTTGCGTGCGACACATTCTGTCGGCAACCCGGGCATTGTCTCGCCCCTTACGCCGGCAGTCCAGATAAGAGTCTCCCAATATTCCTCATGTCCGTCTGCAAACGAGACGAGCTTATTCTCATATCCGGTCATTGTCGTATTGAGTCTGACTTCCACCATAAGGTCCTTAAGATAAGCCAGCGCCTTTGCTGATGCTTTCTCCGACATGGTGCCCAAAACCTTGTCGGCGCCTTCGACGAGGGTGATCGAGATGTCATCCGGATTTAATTCCGGATATTCTCTGGGGACAACATCTCGCTTCATTTCTCCCAATGACCCTGCTATCTCAACTCCGGCAGGTCCGCCTCCCACCACAAGGAAACTCAACATTTCCTTTCGGCGCTTCGGATCTTTCTCCATGGATCCACGTTCAAGGCGGTCAAGGATTTCATCGCGGGTATGGTCAGCCTCTCCGATAGTCTTAATGCAATAGACTTCCTTATAAAGGTTATCCATGCCGAAAAAATTATTGGTTGTTCCGGCCGCGATGACGAGTTTATCGTAGGGGATTGTCTCATATGAAGTCGTGACGGTCTGCCCGACGGTATCTATATTCTTGACATGACCCATGTGGTAGGATATTGATCTGCTTCTTTTAAACTCACGCCTGAACGGGAAGGCAATATTGCTCTGCTCGAGAGCTGAAGACGCAATCTGATAAAAGAGCGGGGGAAATGAATGGAAGTTATTGCGATCCACTACCTTCACTTCGAAGCGTTTCTTATCGAGAGATTTCGCAAGATTCAATCCTGCAAAACCGCCTCCAATAATTACTATGGTCTCTTTTTTCATTGTCAATGGGGTATATATGGGTAATTTCTTTATTGTATAACTATTATTTAAGGAGTAAAGTTTAGCGGAAATCTATCAGGATGTGCAGATTCCTATAAAAGGGCAGAATCCACACTTCTTCTGCGTTACTTCCCCTTCAAACGGAGCATTGCTGAAAATACTTTCAAGTGTGGAATCAAAAAGATCCTTGAATTCTTCAATGACAGAAGAATCTGAATCGAGTTCAATGCCGTCGACGGTCGGAATCATATTATTCTTTTTCTCGGAAGAGGAGTGCATTTTATAAAGTCGTCCGACAGGATATATTCTCGGCAGAAACGTGATAGGGGAGTGGCCCTCATTCTTGCGTTTTGCATTTACCATGACACTATATGTCAGTAATTGCAGCAGATTATCTTTATTATAATCCGATTCAAAAAGACTTTCTATGGATTTTGCCTTGATATGGCTACCTCCGGTCTTATAATCGACTATTCTCAACATTCCCGGCTGATCGCATCCGACGTCGTCGACCCGGTCAAGGGCGTATTCCATATTGACTTTCCTTCCGTTCGGCAATGTATATTCGAATTGCTCGCGAATTTCTGTGCCATAGATGTTGAATGGAGCGAGTGAATAATCATATTTGAGAATGTCCTCAATATATTTCCCGATATTATTGGCGATAATCTCGGTCTCGATTTCCAGCGGGTCGTCGAGCTGTGAAGTATCTTTGTGATAGTGATTGCGATTGATAAGACGCCGGATGGCATCATCAATTTCCTCCCGTCCCCTGTCAGACAGAAAATATTCGATACTCTCTTTAGATACTTCGATAGGTTCGATCCATCTTTTCTGCATTTCCGGGTGGGGGGTATATAGATGCTGCATGACATCATGGACGATATTGCCCAGAAGAATAGGACTGACCGATGGGGAAGGAGCCGGATCATCCTTAAGATCCAATATGGCCTTATAGTAAAATTTCAAACTGCACGACGTAAAAGTCTTAAGCAATGATGCGGAGAAATTGAATCGGTAGGGCTTCCCGGTATGAGGATGAGGGAAAGGCTCAGGGTCGCAATATCTCTCAAGTTTTTTCTTTACTTCATCTGTCTTGAGGACGCTTCTGCAGAATTTTTCGCGTTCTGCCATAGAGAATTTATATTCTATGCGTTTGACCTTGTCGCGTGCGTAAAGATAGCGGAGCTGCAGAAGATAGCGGGATTCTCCTCCGTTGCCACCTGTGACACGGCTGTCATAGACGAATTTTACTGTCTTAGCCCTGCTGATCAATCGGAAGAAATAATAGCCGAAGAGATCTTCCTGATAAGTGTTGGGGGGCATTCCGAAGCCCCTTCGTATGAGATTGGGAATAAAGGAGCGTTGGCGCATTCTTCCGGGAATAGTCCTGTCGTTGAGGCCTACGATGACCAGATGGTCGAAATCCAGAGCTCTGGTCTCGAGCATCCCCATTATCTGCAGCCCCTCGAGGGGTTCGCCGTCAAAAGGCACAGTCTCAGACTGAAGCAGTCTATAAGCCTCGGCCAGGGTAGCCGGGACACTAAGCCTGACATCATATTCACGAATTGAATCATCGAAAATCTTCAGAGCGTCTCTCCAAGCCTCTATATGAAGGCTTTCAAGGGAATCTTTAATTATATTCTGTCCGGCAGATTCAGTGTGGTCGCGCATAGCGAGCGTCTGCCCGATTATCTCAAGAACCCTGTCGAGGTATTTTATGACTTCCCTTGAAGTTGCATTGTCGGAGATAGGAGACAGAATCTCCATTGCTTTTTCTCCCAATTCCTTTAAATGCTCGGTTCGGATTACTCTGACATGCTGTCGCTGCTTCGATTCGATAAAACGGTTGATTTTTCCGGTTGAGAAGATAGCATGAGCGAATGGATGGGATAGAAGATCGCATATCTGCTCGAAGGCAAATCCCTGATAGGATTTTGAATTGCGCTGCATGAGCTGCAAATTCCTCAATAAGGCAAGGAAGGAAGATACGGCAGTCAGTTTCAGAGGATATCCCATGGTTAGATTTACCTTATCGACGTTCGTCGGAAGGGAATAAAGCAGAGGCAGAAGAAGGGACTCATCCGGCACCACTAAAGCGACCTTCGCTTCCCGGAATGCATCTCCGCCGCGAGAGATACTTTCATCATCAGCCATCTCAGAAATGATCTGAGAGGCAATCTTGACTTGCATGACTTTTGAGGGTGCCGCAATTTCTTCAAGTACTTCAGGAAGCATCCGTGTCTCTGACTGCCGGAGAAATTTAGATGTCCATTCAGGAGATGGAAATTCCCGGCGATTAATGGCTACGAAGCGTCCTGCAGAATTATCGATATCCTTCAGGACCGGACCTGTAGCATCCCAGATAAAATCTGTCAGTTTTTCCTCTTCCGGATTCGGCGAAGGCAATCGTTGGAGTTCCCGGAAAATTCCTCGTTCGCTCATGGAGAGCGCATTAAACCCGACCATCACTATCTTCTCCCATGGGAGCAACATGCGTAATGCCTTTCCGCCGTCATCCATGTCGGCAGCCTCCCGAAGATTGTCTAATGCTATTCTGTAAGAGGCTCCTTGAGAAGTTAGCCCACGCTCTTTCATAGCTTCATGGAAACGTTTGTAAAGGGGGGCGAGTACTTTCCAGAGATGAATGAATTTTGCTCTAATCTCGGAATCGGACGCTCCGTTTTCTTCATCGAAATCGATCCAGAAAGAATCGGATTCATATCGGGATGCCGAATAACCGAAATATTCTTCCATGACCTTACGCTGATCTTCGGTCAGGAATGTTGACGATATCCGCCTGAAATCTTTTACATTCTTGAAAATTGCTTCCGGATCGACATTCTGCATGTCGACCTCATTGAAATCCCTCAGCACCGTTTCTCCCCATTTCCGGAAGGAGTCGAATGAAAGCACACCTTCCCGTTCTGCCGGCGGCACTCCGGGCGCGAGCATATCGCAGTAACAATTATAAAGCAGAAATATCAAGTCAATGCGCGAATTGACTATTCTTCCTGATAAGTCAGCTGTGAAATCGGAAATTGTGGTTATCTCGGGAGCAATCATGCCCTGAGGATTCAGATCTGTCAGGTAATGCCGGAAGAATGTCCCGGCACGCTTGTTGGGGAAAATAAAGCAATACTCCGAGGCCCTCGGATGTCCATCCTGCCGGAAGCGGGAAGAATATGCTTGCGCTACAGACTGAAGAAATGGGAGCATCGCGCGACTATTTGTTGTTAAAGTTGGTCATTGCGAAAGCGAGTCCGGATAGAGCATACGCCTTGATGGCTTCTACGGCAACATCTATGCGTTCCGGTAATGCAGTCATTTCTTCCGGCGGAAATTCGCCGAGTACATAATCTATCTGGCCTCCGCGAGGATAATCATTGCCTATCCCGAAGCGCAGACGGGCGTATGACTGAGTGCCGAGCTCGGAGGCTATGTTCTTAAGTCCGTTATGTCCTGCATCGCTTCCTCCCGACCGCAGGCGAATTGTACCGAAGGGAAGGGCGATGTCATCAACGAGGACAAGCAGATTTTCCAAAGGAAGTTTTTCCTTATTCATCCAGTAGCGGACCGCCACTCCTGATAAATTCATGAATGTAGAAGGCTTGAGGACGAGAAGTTCGCAGTTTTTTACCTTTACCTTGGCCATGTCGCCATATCGGCATGAAGAGAAGGTTGCGTCAGCTCCGGCGGCGAGGCGATCAGCTATCATGAAGCCTATGTTATGACGGGTGCGTAGATATTCAGGCGCCATGTTGCCAAGTCCTACAATGAGAAATTTCTTCATTTATTCAAATATAAATCCGATAGGGGAGTAAAGCCCCGGAATGTTTATCATCAATTGTAAAAAAGTGGCCCGAACCGGCGGGTGTTGAGATGACTACCCGCCGCTTCGGGCGGCATACGTTATTCTGACTGATTAAGCTCTCAGGCAGCTTTCGGGTAATTGCTGAGAATTACTGAGCGGCCTTTGCTGCAGCACCACGAGCGGCACGAGTCAGCTGAACGGCGCAGACAACTGCGTTCTTGGCGTTCATCAGTTCGAGACCATCGAAGTGGAGATCACCTACTGCCATTGATTTGCCGAGGCCGAGATTGTCGACATTGACAACGAGACGCTCGGGAATTTCAGTGTAGGGAGCTTTGACTTTGAGTTTACGCATGGAGAGAGTCAGCTTACCACCGGCTTTCACACCTTCTGCGTGACCCTCGATCTGCACGGGCACTTCCATTACGATGGGTTTGCCGGGCAATACTTCGAGGAAGTCGATATGGAGGACTGTATCTTTTACAGGCTGGAACTGGAGCTCCTTGAGTACAGCTTTGCGAGTCTCACCGTTAAGTTCGAGGTTGATCTCGAAGATATCGGGAGAGTAGATGAGCTTGCGTACGTCTTCAGCGGAAACTACAATGTCAGTAGTGATAAGACCACGCTTGTCGTCGATTGCCACTACCTTTTCGCCGTCTTTGAGAGTGCCGGTATAGGGGAGTTCTACGATTTTACCGCCATTAAGAACTGCGGGGATCTTGCCTTCGTTACGAAGAGCCTTCACTGATTTCTTGCCGACAACACTACGGGGGGCGGCCTTAAGATCAAAAGTTTTCATTGATGATAATATATATTAATGTGTTACTCAAATCAGACGACCGCTATGCGTACCTTCGAAAAGATTCTTCCGGCATCACTCCGGTCATCCATTCCCATCACACGGGGCGGAAAATTCATTTCCGATGCAAAATTACGGAAAAAAATCCATAATGCAAAATATTATCGTCGGGATTTTATATTTTAGATCCCACAAAAAATAGAGATTAATATGGTAAAAAGAATGCGAAAACTTATTTAAATAAAATATTTAGTTAACAAATGTTAAAGATTTTGGTAAAACTAAAAAAATATTTACTTTTGTGACCGAATTGCTGACTCATAGGATATAATGAAAAACTCTTAATGCCGCAGTTTTCAATTCATAGACTTTTCTAAAGACAATTCATATAATTTAATAACCTTAAAATTCTAAAAGCGAAATGAAGAAATTTTCTCTTCTTCTGGTAGCTATGCTCGTTGGCCTCGTTGCCAATGCTGCTGACTACTATCTGATTGGCGGCTTCAACAACTGGGGCCTTAAGCAAGCCAACTGCAAATTTGCTGACCAAGGCGACGGCACTTACGTGCTTGACTATGCAGGCGTACTCAGCTCCGGCTTCAAAATCAATGACGGTACATGGAGCAATAACGCTGCCAACTTCGGCGGTAGCGGAAACCTCATCCCCGGAACTCCCTACAATCTTACAGTAGGTGGAAGTTCAGGCAATATAGGTCTTGCCGAGCCTATCTCAAATCCTCATCTCGTACTCGATCCTACAGCCAAAACCCTTCTCATTACCGGCCAGGCTGCCGAGAGCAAGATCTCCTATGGTATTCATGGATCTCTTTCTTCATCCACATGGGTGACAACTGATATGACAGAGAAAGATGGCAAATGGGTAGCTGATGAGGTCGTCGTATCATATGCAAATGCGCAATTCGGCATCAAGAAGATGGACAACGGCAATCAGACTGACTGGATTTCCTCTCCGACTCCTCTGACAATATCCGGCAACGGGGAATACACTCTGGAAGTAGATGGCGGTAATAACCTTGGTATTACTGCCGGTACATACTCTTTCTCCTTTGATCCCGAGACTATGGTGCTGACAGTGACAGGAGAGGGTGAAGAGCCTCCCACACCTCCCACACCCGGCGACAAGGATCTCTATCTCGTAGGTGAACCTACCGGCTGGGCGCTCAACACAGCATATAAATTTACTCAGAATGATAACGTCTACACGCTCGAACTCGAAAACGGACTGACCGGTGAATGGAAAATCTGGGATGGCACCTGGGCCTATAACTTCGGTGCAGGTGATGTGACTTCTCCCGAATCAGGCGTAGAAGCTGATGCATGGTTCAATGCCGGAAATAACTTCAAATCTGCTTTCTCAGGAAAGACTACTATCGTCTTTACTCTTGTAGCCGGTTCAGATGTTCAAGGTGCTACAGTTCCTTCAAAAGTTGTCGTAACAGCTGAATCTATTGTTGAACCCGATCCGATTGATCAGTGGTTTGTAAACGTAGTTGGTCCTTTCAATAACTGGGTTGGTGAAGGCGTTAATCCCAATACTGAAGGAGTTGCGGAAGTAAAGGGTCTGGCGCTTGATGCAGATGGCTTTAAAGTAAAAGTTTGGAACGGTATCGGCGACACTTGGTACTGCAACGGTGAAGCTCTTGTTCTTGACACTCCCACAATCGTCATCGGAAACATTGATACTCTCATGACAGTTGACGGTCTTGAAGAAGGCATGCTTTACAACGTGACTTTCAACGTGCTCACAGGTGAGATCACAGTTGCTAAGGATGTCAATACCGGCGTTGAGGCAGTTGAGGTAGCAGAAGAAGCTCCCGTCTACTTCAATCTCCAGGGCGTTAAAGTTGCTAATCCCGAAAACGGCATCTACGTTAAGGTCGTTAACGGCAAAGCTTCCAAGGTTGTGCTCTGATTCAAGAACTCCGATTGATTACAAATTCTTCATAAAATTTGTTTATTTATTTTGTTTATTTATTATGTGGATGTCCGGCTTGCATCGAAAGATGCGAGCCGGATTTTTTGATTGGATGGGGATAAATAATCTATATTTGGAGATATTTAGGTGAAAATGTCGCGAATTATTCGTAACTTTGTAAGTTGATAAAGTACATTTATGAAGAATATTAGAAATTTCTGCATTATAGCTCATATCGACCACGGGAAGTCTACCCTGGCCGACCGACTCCTTGAGCGCACGAATACTATCGCGGCCAAGGATATGGAAGCGCAGGTGCTCGATGATATGGATCTCGAGCGCGAGCGTGGAATCACCATTAAGTCCCATGCTATCCAGATGGATTATAATCTGGATGGAAAGGATTATATTCTCAATCTTATCGACACTCCCGGACACGTAGATTTCTCATACGAAGTCTCCCGGTCGATAGCTGCCTGCGAGGGCGCATTGCTCATAGTAGATGCCTCTCAGGGTATTCAGGCGCAGACCATATCAAACCTGTATATGGCTATCGATAATGATCTGGAGATTATCCCCGTCATCAATAAATGTGACCTTGAAAGCGCCAATCCGGATGAGGTAGAGGATCAGATAGTAGATCTTCTTGGTTGCGATAGATCGGAGATTATCCGCGCTTCCGGTAAGACCGGAATGGGCGTGGATGAAGTGCTGAAAGCTATCGTCGAGAGAGTGCCGGCCCCGAAAGGTGATCCGGAAGCTCCGTTGCAGGCCCTTATTTTCGACTCTGTATTTAATCCTTTCCGCGGAATTATAGCATATTTCAAAGTGCTTAACGGCACGTTGAAGAAGGATGACTTTGTAAAATTCGTGGCAACCGGCAAGGAATACCATGCCGATGAGGTCGGAGTGTTGAAACTCGATATGGTCCCTAAGAAAGAGATTTCGGCAGGTAATGTAGGATATATCATATCCGGAATCAAGACCTCGAAGGAGGTTAAGGTCGGGGATACAATCACTCATGTCAACCGTCCGTGTGACAAGGCTATTGAAGGATTTGAGGAGGTGAAGCCCATGGTCTTCGCCGGAGTATATCCGATTGATGCCGAAGATTTTGAAAATCTGCGCGCCTCGCTTGAGAAACTTCAGCTCAATGATGCTTCACTTACTTTCCAGCCGGAATCCTCAGCTGCGTTGGGATTCGGTTTCCGATGCGGATTCTTAGGCTTGCTGCATATGGAGATAGTGCAGGAGCGTCTGAGCCGTGAGTTCGGGATGGAGGTTATCACAACGGTGCCGAATGTAAGTTATCTCGTATATGACAAGAAGGGGAATCCTCCGGTAGAGGTGCATAACCCGAGCGGACTGCCCGAGCTTACTCTGATAGATCATATAGAGGAACCTTACATTAGAGCTACTATCATCACTCAGGCAGAGTATATCGGACCCATCATGACGCTATGCCTTGGGAAGCGAGGCGAACTCGTGAAGCAGGAATATATCTCAGGCAACCGCATGGAGATTACATTTGATCTGCCTCTCGGAGAAATCGTCATTGACTTCTATGATAAACTCAAATCCATCTCCAAGGGATACGCAAGTTTCGACTATCATTTGAATGGATTCAGGGAGTCGAAACTTGTCAAACTTGATATCCTCCTCAATGGAGAGAGCGTCGATGCCCTTTCGACCCTGACTCATGCCGACAATGCCGTGAGGTTCGGACGTCGGATGTGTGAGAAACTGAAGGAACTGATCCCCCGGCAACAATTTGATATCGCTATTCAGGCAGCAATCGGAGCAAAAATCATAGCCCGCGAGACTATCAAGGCAGTGCGTAAGGATGTGACGGCAAAATGTTATGGTGGTGATATCTCCCGCAAACGCAAACTTCTCGAAAAGCAGAAAGCCGGAAAGAAGCGCATGAAACAGATAGGAAGTGTGGAAGTGCCGCAGAAGGCATTCTTAGCCGTATTGAAACTCGACTGATAAAAACTAACCAAAACCATTAAAACACAATAACACAACAACTCAATGGCACAAGTATTCTATACTGCCCGAAAAACCCTTCAGCATCTGGCCAGTGGTGGCAACATGCTGATGATCGCGACAGTGCTGGCATTGATCTTTGTCAATATCCCGGCAACGCATGATCTCTACACATGGCTCTGGACCAATGAAGTCAGACTTCAGATCGGAGATTTCAATCTATTCTCACATCACGGCCATCCGATGACTCTTGCGGCGTTTATCAACGATGCACTTATGGCAATCTTCTTCTTCAGCGTGGGATTGGAGATTAAGAGAGAAGTCTTAGTTGGTGAACTCAGTTCATTCCGCAAAGCGTTGCTCCCTATCATTGGTGCATGCGGCGGAATGATAGTTCCGGTGATAATCTATTATCTTCTTGCTCAGGGCACGGAATATCAGGGCGGTATGGCTATCCCTATGGCTACTGATATCGCTTTCTCACTCGGAGTTCTCTCCATGCTGGGCAATCGAGTGCCTATCGGATTGAAGATATTCCTGACGACTCTGGCGGTTGTCGATGATATCGGCGGCATTCTGGTAATCGCTATTTTCTATACGGGATCGATTAATTTTGGAATGTTGATTGCGGCTGCCATAATTCTTGCGATGCTGGCGATATGCGGGGCATGGTTGAAGATTCAGTCAAAAATGTTCTATATAATTTTCGGTCTGGCGGTATGGTTCCTCTTCCTTAATGCGGGTATTCATCCTACAATTGCCGGAGTACTTGTAGCTTTCTGTGTGCCTGCGGTTCCGGTCAATGCTCCCGCAGGTTTCATCAAGTCTATCAAGGAGAATATCGCTCATTTCGCGGGTAATGACGAAGTGTCGCTTCAACATCGCTCTATACTCGGGAAGCAACAGATGGACTGGCTGAAGCAGATCGAGTCAGCCTCCGACAAAGTAATCTCTCCGCTTCAGGATCTTGAAGATTCTCTTCATCCGCTCGTCAATTATCTGATTCTTCCTCTCTTTGCCTTTGCAAATGCCGGAATATTCTTCGGAGGAATGTCGCCGTCGGATGCAATTTCGGGAGTAAGTCTGGCTATTATATGCGGTCTTGTGCTCGGTAAATTCCTTGGTATTTTTTCCTTCTCATGGTTCTTTATCAAGACGAAGATCGTGCCTATGCCCGAAGGTGGCAATTGGCCTCGCATGGCTTCCATCTCAATGCTCGGAGGCATCGGCTTTACGGTATCCATCTTTATCGCGACATTGAGTTTTGAGGAAGGATCGCAATTACTCAATGACTCCAAACTCGGTATCCTTTTAGGATCGATAATCGCAGGTATCTTAGGTTATCTTATGCTTAAGATGACTCTTCCCAAGGAAGCCCAGGATCAGGGAGAATAACGTTAATTTATGCATATCACGTCAAAATCCTTCATATCTTCAGCAGTTGCCGTTCTCGCCATTACGGGAGTTCAATCTTCATATGCCGAATTAAGAAATGAGCTTATGGAGATCTACGAGACTTCTGATATCGCGGAAGTTCGACCGCTGATTGAAGCTGCAAAGAAGGCAGGGCAGCCGGAAGGATGGTATTTCAGCGGTCGGCTTGCCATGCTCGACTTCAATTTTCCTCAGGCCCAGAAAGACTTTGCGGAATATCGCCGGCTTGCCAAATTGAAGAAGTATAATAACTTCGATTATTCCGCCAACGAAGCTCTTAAGGGTGTCAAGGAAGGTAATCTGCAGTTTGACCGTTTTCAGGATATCGTGGTCATAGACGCTGTGAAGGTGCCCAAAAAAGATTTCTTCAAGCATCTGCGGCTACCCCTTTCTGCAGGTCGAATCGTGGATATCTCCGAGATTCCCGGAGATATTGGAGAGATGGGGCAGACCGGGTATATATCGGAAGGGGGCGATTTCATGATGTGGAATCAGATGATTACCGAGAACGACTCAGTGGCTCCTCAGCCTACAATGGTAGAAGCCAACGTGCTTACTGACGGCAGTCTCTCCGCTCCTCATCCGATCGCTAATCTTGGCGAAGACGCCGACTATCCCTTTCTTACCGCCGACGGCACAACGCTGTATTATTCAGCATATAGCGATAACTCTGTAGGAGATCGAGATATTTTCATAGCCACCCGAGATCCTCAGACCGGCAACTATCGACAACCCGTTAATGCAGGATTCCCGTTTAATTCTTCAGCCGATGATTATCTTCTTGCAATCGACGAGGAGAATGGAGTCGGATGGTGGGCGACGGATCGTCATCTGCTCGACGGAGAAATTGTATTATATGTCTTCCTGCTGCCGGATGGTCGCCGTAACTTTGAAGGTACGCCTGCAGAAAAGCGTGAAAGAGGCAAACTTGACAATATTCGCGTGACATGGACTTCCGACCCGGCAGACCTCTCCTCGGCAAATGATGACGATGAAGATATGGATGAGGAGGATGAGTCAGGCGAGATGGTCGAGAAGACTCCCGAGCAACTGGCCCTGGAGCAGGCTGAACGTGAAAAGAGATATGAGGAAAAAGCAGCAGAGATCCGCAAGATCCGTCCCGGACAGAAACCGCGCCGTCATGACTGCAGGATACCGGTCGGACCGGGTAAATATATTTATTCCGCCGAGGATGTGCAGACTCAACGCCAGCGTCAACTGGTAGGGGAGTACATCATAATTGAGAAGAACTATTCATCTTTGAAATCAAATCTCGAAGCAACCCGAAGGAAATATTCCAAATCTCCCACAACAGCTCTGGAATCCGAAATTCAATTGATGGAAAAAGAGGAGGAACGCCTGAGAATCGAGCGACTCTCAGTCCTCTCCGCTCTTTATCGCGAATTGGGAATCAACAGATAATAATCGTCTATGCATTCGGCGTAACTCACCATGAATATCCTTATGATGAATATGGAAATCTCGAGAAAATAAATATCATTCAAATTATAAATAGTCCTGTAATCGTTAAAAAACTGATTGCGGGACTATTTTTTTATAATAAATTAAGGAATTAATAACAAAATTTATTAAATTTGCACATTATTATGCCCATGCGCGAAAGCCCGGGCTATGAGAAAGAGACAGGACCTTGTCCGGATAATATGTCGGGTCAGGGAATGTTTTCAATAAAATCCGATTACAGGAAATAATAGAAAAAACGTAATAGAAACTAAACCAACATGAGTCTAAACATCATTGTATTGGCAAAGCAGGTGCCCGACACACGTAATGTGGGCAAGGATGCGATGAAAGAAGACGGCACAGTTAACCGCGCAGCTCTTCCGGCAATCTTCAATCCTGAAGACCTCAATGCCCTTGAGCAGGCTCTTAAGCTCAAAGAGATGTATCCGGGCACGAAAGTGACCATTCTGACAATGGGTCCGGCGCGTGCCGCAGAGATTGTGCGCGAAGGTCTTTATCGCGGTGCCGATGACGGCGTGGTTCTTTCCGACCGCGCATTCGCAGGTAGCGACACGCTTGCAACAAGCTATGCTCTCTCGGCCGCAATCAAGAAACTTGGACAGTATGATCTGATTCTTGGCGGACGTCAGGCCATCGACGGCGATACTGCACAGGTAGGTCCTCAGGTGGCTGAAAAGCTGAAACTTCCTCAGGTGACATACGCCGAGGATATAATCAAGGCTGAAAATGGCAAGGTGACTGTGAAACGTCGCATCGAAAGCGGAGTAGAGACCGTAGAGGCTCCATATCCGATCGTAATCACTGTCAACGGCTCGGCTGAAGAGTGCCGCCCGCGCAATGCCAAGGCTGTGATGAAATATAAGAAAGCGGCCGTTCCCAGCGAAGTAGCAGCCGATGAAGAAAAGAAAGCTTTCGTTGAAGCCCGTCCTTATCTGCAGATCGGCGAATGGACTGCAAATACTGTAGAAGCCGATCTCGCGCAGTGCGGTCTCGCCGGTTCGCCGACTAAGGTAAAAGGTATCGAAAATGTGGTCTTCACTGCTAAGGAAGCGCGCAAGATCGAAAATACTGACGAAGCACTCGAAGACCTTATCGTGGAGCTTATCGGAAATCATACAATCGGATAATTCTCAAGCCGGAGACAGGTCATAAAATTTCGTCGCATAATGACGATATAAGTCAGACCACGTCGTCCCGGCAGTAGATTTTTACAAGAACAATCCAATGGCAGACAAGAATAATCTTATCGTATATTGCGAATTTGAGGATGGAAAAGTGGCTGATGTCAGCCTCGAACTCCTCACAAAGGGGCGTCAGCTCGCCGATAAACTCGGAATTAAATTGGAAGCCGTCGTGGCAGGCGACAACCTCAAGGATATCGAAAAGCAGATATTCCCTTACGGAGTTGACACTGTCTATAAAGTTGAGGATAAAAAACTCTATCCCTATACTTCGCTTCCCCATTCTTCTATACTGATCAATCTTTTCAAGGAGATCGAGCCGAGAATTGCTTTCATGGGAGCCACTTCAATCGGCCGCGACCTCGGTCCGCGCGTCAGCTCAGCTCTCCACAGCGGTCTGACCGCCGACTGCACAAGCCTTGAAATCGGCGACTATACCGACGCCAAGACCGGTAAGGAATATAAAGATCTTCTCTATCAGATCCGTCCGGCATTCGGAGGAAATATCGTCGCTACAATCGTCAATCCGGATTGCCGTCCGCAGATGGCTACTGTCAGGGAGGGCGTAATGAAGAAAGAGGTGAAGAACAGCAACTATGTAGGTAAAGTTGTAGACCTCGACGTCAACAAGTATACTGATCCGACGGATTACGTTGTAGATATTATCGACCGCCACGTAGAGAAGTCCAAAGTCAATCTCAAGGGCAGTCCTATCATTGTGGCCGGAGGTTATGGAGTAGGCAGCAAGGAGAATTTCGAGCTTCTTCAGAAACTTGCCGATACTCTGGGTGGCGAACTCGGTGCAAGCCGTGCCGCCGTCGATGCCGGATGGATCGACCATGACCGACAGATCGGCCAGACCGGCGTGACCGTGCGTCCGAAACTTTATATTGCATGCGGCATATCAGGGCAGATTCAGCACATTGCCGGCATGCAGGACTCTTCGCTCATCATTTCGATCAATGACGATCCCGACGCGCCGATCAATACTATCGCCGATATCGTCATCACCGGCAAGATGGAAGATGTGGTGCCGAAACTGATTAAATATTACAAAAAGAACTCCAAGTAAGTCCTGAGAGGTAGAAGATTAAGCATATATAAATGCCCACGTCTTCCACAATGACTGAAAAATACAGAAAAGCAACAATGGCTAATTTCTATACAGACAATCCGGCGCTTAAGACATATCTGACTCATCCCTTGATGAAGAAGATTGTCACACTTAAAGAGCGAGATTTCGCTGATGCCGACAAATATGACTACGCACCCCAGAACTATGAGGACGCAATCGACAATTATGATCGCGTGCTTGAAATAGTAGGCGAGATCTGCGGTGATATCATAGCAGCTAACGCAGAGGATGTAGACCATAATGGTCCGCGCGTTGAAAATAATCGTGTGATTTATGCTGAAGGAACTCAGAAAAATCTTGATGCTACCCGCAAGGCAGGCCTTATGGGCATGTCTATGCCTCGTCATCTTGGAGGTCTGAACTTCCCGATCACTCCCTATATCATGGCAGCGGATATAGTCAGCCGCGCCGATGCAGGCTTCGAAAATCTATGGGGTCTGCAGGACTGCGCAGAGACAATTTACGAATTCGCTGATGAAGATCAGAAAAAGCGTTATATCCCCCGTGTTTGTGCAGGAGAGACAATGTCGATGGACCTTACTGAGCCGGATGCCGGATCGGATCTTCAGAGCGTAATGCTCAAGGCTACGCAGAAAGAGGATGGCTCTTGGGTACTTAATGGAGTAAAGCGCTTCATCACTAACGGCGACTCCGACATTCACCTCGTGCTCGCCCGCTCGGAAGAGGGCAGCCATGACGGTCGCGGCCTTTCGATGTTTATCTATGACAAGCGTAATGGCGGCGTCAACGTGCGACGCATTGAGAACAAGATGGGTATCAAGGGCAGTCCGACTTGCGAACTTACATATAAGGATGCTCCTGCCGAACTCGTAGGTAGCCGTCGGCTGGGGCTTATCAAATATGTGATGGCCCTCATGAATGGCGCGCGTCTCGGCATCGCTGCTCAGAGTGTAGGTATCAGTGAGATCGCATACCGCGAGGCCCTTGGATATGCCAAAGAGCGTAAGCAATTCGGTAAGGCTATCATCGAATTCCCCGCAGTAGCAGAAATTCTGTCGCTGATGAAAGCCAAACTTGACGCAAGCCGCACTCTGCTCTATGCTTGTGCGCGCTTTGTCGACATGTATAAGATCTACGACGATATCGCAAAAGAGCGTCCCCTCACTCCTGAAGAGAAGAAAGAAGCAAAGTATTACAGCAAACTTGCTGATGCTTTCACTCCCCTTGCTAAAGGAATGACTTCCGAATACGCCAACCAGAATGCTTATGATTGCATCCAGATCCACGGCGGATCAGGCTTCATGAAGGATTACGCCTGCGAGCGTATCTATCGCGATGCCCGAATCACGAGCATATATGAAGGTACAACTCAGCTTCAGGTGGTAGCAGCGATTCGCCACGTGACCACCGGGACATATCTCAACAAGATCCGAGAGATGGAAGCTGAGCAAGTCTGCCCGGAAGATGAAGCAGTGAAGAATACTCTTGTCTTCATGACTCAGCAATATGCAGATGCAGTCCAGAGTGTGCTTGGAGTTAAGGATTCCGGCTATCAGGACTTCATGGCGCGCCGTCTTGTAGAGATGGCGGGGCATATAGTTATGGGTTATCTCCTGCTCGAAGACACACAGCGCGATGAAAGCTTCCGCAAGAGCCTGCATGTATATGTCAACTATGGTCAGGCCGAGGTGGCAAAGCATGCTGACTTCATCGGCAACTTCCGCCCCGAGGAGATCAAAGACTATCTTTACGAGAACGCTTGATTTTCCGAAAAGAATCCTTAAAGAATAAGAATGTTATAAGATAGGACGCCGTCTGCCCTTCCGGCAGACGGCGTTTTTTTATAACGGTTTATCACTGAAATATTTGGTGGAATGAGAAAAATTTTGTAATTTTGCGAAGGTTTTTGCGGCTATAATAGCAAAGCCTCTGAAAATAAATAAATTACAAAAATAACTATGAATCGTTACGAAACCGTTTTCATTTTAACTCCCGTTTTGTCTGACGAACAGATGAAGGAAGCGGTTGGCAAGTTCAAGGGTCTTCTCGAAGAGAATGGCGCCAATGTTGTCAACGTAGAGGAGTGGGGTCTTCGCAAGCTTGCGTATCCCATCCAGAAGAAATCGACAGGCTTCTACTGCCTCCTCGAATTTGAAGCAGATCCCAGCGTGATCAAGAAACTCGACGTTGCTTACCGTCGCGACGAGCGCGTCATCCGTTTCCTCACATTCCGTCTTGACAAGTATGCTGCGGAATACGCTGAGAAGCGTCGCAATCTGAGAGCAAATAAAGCAAACGAGAAACCCGCCGAGGCTGCAGCCGAAGCATAAACCTATCTTATCAAATGGCAGCAAATAGCGAAATTCGTTATCTTACACCTCTGACGGTAGACACAAAGAAGAAGAAATATTGCCGTTTCAAACGTAGCGGCATCAAGTATATCGACTATAAGGATCCCGAATTCCTCAAGAAATTCCTCAATGAGCAGGGCAAAATCCTTCCCCGTCGTATCACCGGCACAAGCCTTAAATTCCAGCGTCGCGTGGCTCAGGCCGTAAAGCGCGCCCGTCATCTGGCTCTCCTGCCCTATGTGACTGACTTGATGAAATAATTGTTTCACTTCTTAAATTTTACACCCGAAAATGAAAATTATTCTTAAAGAAAATGTGGCCGGTCTCGGCTATAAGGATGATGTGGTAGAAGTGAAAGATGGTTATGGCCGCAACTATCTCATCCCCCAGGGTAAATGCATCATCGCTTCAGATGCCGCTCTCAAGCAGCTCAAGGAAGATCTCAAGCAGCGTGCTCATAAGATCGCTCAGGCTAAAGCCGATGCTGAAGCAGCTGCCAAGGCTATCGAAGGCCTTAAACTTACAATCGCAGCCAAGACCGGTGCCAATGGCACAGTATATGGCAGCGTAGGCGCAGCTCAGATAGCTGAAGCGCTCGAAAAACTCGGTCATATCATTGACCGCAAGATCATCAGCGTGAAGCAGCCCGTCAAGGAAGTTGGCGTATATGTGGCTAACGTTAAATTCCACAAAGAAGTTGAAACTGAAGTGGAATTTGAAGTTGTCAGCGAAGACGCTCCGGTCGCTGAAGCTCCCGCAGCAGAAGCAGCTGAGTAAATCTCATGCGGGCTGATTGTCTGCAAAAGCAAAATAATTTCTTACCATAGAGGCAGTCCGATATCTGACATCAGGATATCGGATTGTCTTTTTATTATAAACATGGCGATTTTGTATTCATGATAGTTGGCAACATGAATATTTTTTATTAAATTTGCGGTAGGTCAGAATATCTTCATATTGCTGACATCAAACATAATTAAGAAACTTCTATTATAACATACCAATGAAATTCAACGTATCCGGCAAGGCTCTGCAGACACAACTGCAGGCAGTCAGCAAGGTCATCGCGTCAAAAAATGCGATGAGTATTTTGGATAACTTTCTTTTGAAAGTTACTCCTGAACGTCTCTATATTACCGGAGGCGACCAGGAAAATGTAATGACAGCCTGGGTGGAGATCTTTGATGTGGAGGGAGAAGGAGAAGTCGCTGTACTCGCGAAGCGTCTTCTTGAAGTGACCAAAGAAGTCAGCAATCAGCCTCTTAAATTCTTCATTAATGAAGCTACGAAGGAGATAGATATCAATTTCATGAACGGACACTTCAACTTCACCGGAGTGGATGCCGCCGAGTATCCCCGTAAGAAGGATCATGAAGAAGGCGCGACATCTCTGGAATTTCCGGCAGCCACTATCCTCAATGCAATTGAAGGTACTCTCTTTGCCGTAAGCCCGGATCCGATCCGCCCGATCATGACCGGTATCTATTGGGATATCGAACCGGAAAAGGTCACGTTTGTCAGCTCCGATACTCATAAGCTCGTAAAATATGAAGTGACCTCTATCCAGCCGGGACTGACCGATAATTTCATACTCCCGTCAAAACCGGCCAATGTCATAAAGTCGCTTCTCGGCAAGGAAGACGACGCAATGGTGAAAATTACTAAGGATGATAAATCCGCTACTTTCGAGTTTGATAATTTCTCCTTATCCACCCGACTTATCAAAGGCAATTATCCGCAGTATCGCCGGGTTTTCCCCAATGATAATCCTTTCTGTCTGATAGTCAATCGCGAGTCACTGCTAAATGCTGTGCGCCGTGTCGCTCTCTTTGCAAGCAAAGCTTCCAAGCTGATCAAATTTAATATCCAGCCTACCGAAGTGCTCATGGCTTCGCAAGATCTGGATTACGCTACTTCGGCGGAGGAAAGAGTGGAATGTGAATACTCAGGCAATCCCATGACTATAGGTTTCAATTCAGATTATATGACTGAGGTATTGTCGAATCTTCAGGGAGAGGATGTCAAAGTCGAACTTGCTGATCCGGCCCGTCCGGGATTATTCTCTCCGGTAGAACGTAAGGAGGGCATAGATGTAGTCATGCTTCAGATGCCCATGCAGGTCATCGAATAATCAAGTTAATCTGAGAGATCATGAGTCAGAATGTATTGAAACTTGATCGACCGCTCGTCTTCTTTGATCTGGAGACTACAGGCACCAACGTGATCCGCGACCGCATCGTGGAGATTTGCATCATCAAACTTAATCCGGATGGGAGCAAGGAGCGTAAGACTCGACGTCTTAATCCTGAGATGCAGATTCCGGAAGAAGCATCAAGGATCCATCATATCACTGATGAAGATGTAAGGAATGAACCCACATTCCGTCAGGTGGCGCGTTCTCTTTATGAATTTCTGGATAATTGCGATATCGCGGGATTCAACAGTAATAAATTTGATGTGCCGGTTCTGATCGAGGAATTTGCACGCGCGGGTATAAACTTCAATGTCTCCGACCGCAGATTCGTCGATGTGCAGAATATCTTTCACAAGATGGAACAGCGCACTCTGGTCGCGGCATATAAGTTTTATTGCGGAAAGGATCTGACAGCCGCCCACTCAGCAGATGCCGATACCGAGGCTACTATGGAAGTCCTGATGGCGCAAGTGGAGAAATACGACGAGTTAGGCAATGATATAAAGTCATTGAGTGAATTCTCTTCAGGGGGTAAAAATGTAGACCTTGCTGCGAGAATCGTACTTAACGATGACGATATCCCGGTATTCAATTTCGGCAAACATAAAGGGAAACCGGTGGAAGAGGTATTCTATCGCGAGCCCTCGTTCTATTCCTGGATCATGCAAGGAGAATTTCCGAAGAATACTAAGGACGTGCTCACTCAACTCTATTACGCATATCAGCAAAAAAGAAAAAAATGAGAACTTTCAGTTTCGCGGAGCGAAACTGAAAGTTCAAGTAATTAATAGAAAGTCATAATGATGAGCCATGAATAATTCATTGAATGGCAAGCATATAGTGCTGGGAATTTCGGGGGGTATTGCCGCATATAAAAGTGCCTTTCTTCTTCGACTTCTGGTTAAGAAGGGTGCGGAGGTTCAGGTTGTCATTACTCCCAACGGCAAGGAATTCATTACTCCGGCTACTCTGGCCGCATTAAGCGGAAAGCCCGTGGTAAGTGAGTTTTTCGCCGCCAATACAGGTGAGTGGCATTCTCATGTCGACCTGGGACTATGGGCTGATCTGATGATTGTCGCTCCCGCTACGGCATCTACCATCGGCAAGATGGCCAATGGGATTGCCGACAATATGCTCATCACTACCTATCTCTCGGCCAAGGAGCAGGTAATAGTGGCGCCCGCGATGGATCTTGACATGTGGGCTCATCCTTCGACCCGGCGTAATGTCGAGACGTTAAAGAAAGACGGAGTGATAATAGTGGAGCCGCAGAGTGGGTTTCTGGCCTCCGGACTGACAGGAAAAGGGAGAATGGAGGAACCGGAAGCAATTGTTGAAGCGGCAGAAACGTATTTTGAAGAGATTGAACGTTGCAACCGGGATCTTAAAGGGAGAAGAATCGTAATCAGCGCTGGTCCGACTTACGAGAATATCGATCCGGTGAGATTCATCGGTAATTATTCGTCGGGCAAAATGGGTTTCGCACTTGCAAATGAGTGTTATCGGCGTGGTGCGGACGTGACGGTAGTTGCCGGTCCGGTCGACAGAACGTTGACGCTTGACGCCGGGATCCGGCGTATAGACGTAGTCTCAGCAACCGAAATGCTTGAAGCTATGAAGGAGGAGTTCGCGATAAGCGATATCGCAGTAATGGCGGCTGCCGTAGCCGACTATACTCCGGCTGAACCGCTGGATCGCAAGATCAAGAGAGAGCATACGGATGACCTTGTATTAAGACTTGTAAAGAATCCGGATATAGCTGCTGAATTAGGAAAGGAGAAAGGGGAGAGATTACTTATAGGGTTCGCCTTGGAGACCGACAATGAGTTTGAGAATGCATTGGGGAAAATGAAAAGGAAGAATCTGGATATGATAGTTCTCAATTCGCTTCGCGATAAAGGAGCAGGGATGATGACCGATACAAACAAGGTCACAATCTTTACTTCAGATGGAAAGGAACGGCGATATCCCTTAAAAAGTAAAAAGGAAGTGGCGTCGGATATTGCTGATGCAATTTCAACTCTGCTTGTGCGTTAAATATACATCCTGCCGAATGAATTAAGATAAAGATTTTTCCGGAGGAATCATACAAAAAAATGCGAACATTGAAATAATTGATCGATATTATATATGAAAAGAAAAGGAGTTGAAAAGAATGGAGTGGCTAAAAGGGTAGCAATTGGGATGATTGCGCTGATAGCCTGGAGTGCAGGATTGCAAGCTCAGGAATTGCGCTGCCAGGTTGAGGTCAACTCTCAAAAAATAGAGGGCACCAATAAGAGTGTCTTCGAATCTCTGCAGCAATCGCTCAATGATTATATGAATGAGAATAAATTCTCAAATGCTACCTTCTCTCCGACTGAGAAAATCGATTGTCGTCTTTATCTTACCGTCAGCGAATATGACGGCGACAGGATGAAAGGGGATCTTCAGGTGCAACTTTCGCGCCCCGTATATAACTCAAGTTATACAACCACAGTATTTAATTTCAAGGATAACCGGGTAGAATTCGATTATAAGGAGGGGGACCCTCTTATATTCAACGAGACAAGCCAGCAAAGCAATCTTACGGCAATTCTCGATTATTATGCTTATCTCTTCCTTGCTCTCGATTTTGACACATTCTCGCCACAGGGCGGACAACCATATTTTGATAAGGCAGCCAGCGTAGTGCAAGCGGCCCAATCGTCGGGAGAAATAGGATGGAAAGCTTTTGAGGATAACAAGAATAGGTCGGCAGTGCTAAGTGCATATACGGATCCGGCCACGTCATCCATGCGCAAATTGCTTTATAATTATTACCGCCGAGGGCTTGATGAGATGGTGATGAGTCCCGACAAAGGGAGAGCTACCATCACTGAGTCACTTAAGGATCTTGAGGCTGTATATAAATCATCACCAATGACGGTCGGACTGTCGATCTTCCGCGACTCAAAACTGGATGAATTAGTCAACATTTATTCAAAGGCTCCGGCTACTGAGCGGGAAGCGGCTTATAACATTCTCGAACCTATCTATCCGACCGATCGAGATCGTCTTGAGAAAATTAAGAAAGGCGCAGATCAATAAAGAATTCCATCGAAACCCTATCAGAAGGTGATAAAAAAACTCATTATAAAGAATTACGCTCTCATCGATGAGCTGGATATTGACTTCGGGTCCGGACTTTCCATTATCACGGGAGAGACAGGAGCCGGCAAGTCGATCATGCTGGGAGCTCTGGGCCTCCTGCTCGGGGAGCGTGCCGATTCGCGCGCTATTGCCGATAAGTCACGCAAGACCATTGTGGAGGCTACATTTGAAGTTAATCGCCCTTCTGAGGATTTAGCCTCAGGTGAAACGGAGAAAATAGAACTGATCGTCAGGCGTGAGATTCAGCCTTCAGGTCGTTCGCGCGCCTTTATTGATGACTCTCCTGTCACTCTGATTCAACTCGGCGGCATCGCGTCGCGACTGCTTGATATTCATTCGCAGCACGCCAATCTCAGCCTGGCTTCCAAAGAAGGACAGTTGCAGATTATTGACGCAATGGCAGATAATAAGGAATATCTTGAAGATTACCGCGAAATATTCCGTAATTACGTTGCCGTACGTAATCGTCTCCGTAAAATAAAGGAAGAACAAGAGCGCTCAAAAGAACGGCGTGACGCAATTTCCCGTCAGCTTGAGCAATTGCGTAAGTTGAATGTAAAGTTAGGCGAGCAGGAAGAGGTAGAGCGCTCATTCGAGATTCTGAACGATGCTGATACTATCAGAGAGCATCTTCACTCTGTGAGCTATCTGCTTGGGGAGTCTGACAGCGCGGCTTTATCCAATATTTCTCAAAGTATCTGGCATCTTCAGGAAATCGCAGATCTGGTAGATGCCGGAGTGTCGGAAGAAGAGAGCCTTCTCGGACGACTCAAGGAGCTTGCAATTGAGGTAAAGGATATAGCCGAGACTGCCGAACGCAAGGCAGACGCTATGGAATCGAGTCCGGCGACTCTTGCCAGAGTGGCAGCCCGCATGAAAGAACTTTACGATGCCGTCAAGATTTTCCACGTGGGCAAGGCCGATGAACTTATAAGACTGCGTGAGACTCTCGAAAAAGAACTTAAGGCGATAGACGGCGATGATGATGAATCTGCCGCCCTTGAGCGGGAGGGACGTCTTCTTGCAAAACATCTTAAAGAAATGGCTCAAACTTTATCCGAGAGAAGAATTGCGGCAGCCGAACATTTCAGTCAGGTGCTGACAGAAAAAGCTCGTCCGCTTGGATTGGGCAATCTTAAGTTCGAGGTAAGGATAGAGCAAACCAAACTTTCCATCAACGGGGGGGATACGGTAGAATTTGTCTGCTCATTCAATAAGAACGGTGAGCTTCTCCCTATGGCAATGACAGCCTCCGGAGGTGAGTTATCGCGCCTGACCTTGACAATAAAATCCATAATGGCTGAAAAGATGGAGATGCCTACCGTCATTTTCGACGAGATCGATACGGGTGTAAGCGGAGAGATAGCCTCCAAGATGGGACGCATGATGGTCGATATGGCCGACAACATGCAGATTCTTTCGATTACTCATCTACCTCAGGTCGCAGCAAAAGGGGAGCGTCATTACAAGGTGATGAAGCAGGATACTCCGGAGCGTACCATCAGCACAATCCGCGAGCTCTCTCCGGAAGAGAGGGTAAGGGAAATTGCCGGAATGTTAAGTGGTGAAGAAATTACGGAAGCAGCTCTTTCAGCTGCCCGCGCATTGGTAGAAAAACAATAACCCATGGATAAGAAAGATTATATTTTCGGACTTCGTGCGATCATAGAAGCAATCGAAGCCGGACAGAATATAGATAAGGTTTTGGTTAAGAAAGATCTTAACGGAGATCTTGCGAAAGAGCTTTTTGCCAAGATTAAGGAGTATGGAGTAGTGATGCAGAAAGTGCCGGTCGAGAAACTCAACCGAATCACGATGAAGAACCATCAGGGCGCGATCGCCTTGCTCTCTCCGATAGAATACTCCAGACTGGAAGATCTCATTCCTCTTTTCTACGAAGAAGGGAGAGTCCCGTTTGTCATTCTTTTGGACGGATTGACAGATACCCGTAATTTCGGTGCGATCGCCCGCACGGCGGAATGTGTCGGGGCAGATGCGATCGTAATCCCAAAGAGAGGTAGCGTGTCGGTAACTCCTGATGCGGTCAAGACCTCAGCGGGAGCATTGCTTCATATTCCGGTCTGTCGCGAACGCTCGATCCCGGACGCGGTCAGAATGCTTAAGGATAACGGCTATAAAGTAGTTGGAGCCTCGGAAAAGAGTCATCAGAACTATACTTCGATTGACTATAATCTCCCCGTAGGAATCGTCATGGGCGCGGAAGACACCGGCTTAAGTAATGATGTAATCCGGGCTTGCGATGAACTGGGCGCAATTCCGATCTGCGGCCATATCGGCTCGCTAAATGTCTCGGTGGCAGCAGGGGTAATGATGTATGAGGTCGTGCGTCAGAGAATAGGGGAGTGATTATTTTAATAAAACTTGACAACCGGCGAATCCAGTGAGTCCCCGGGTCAGGTTTAAATTGCGTAATTCCAATAATAAATTTCAAGATTCGGATTTTATGGCCTAAAATTTGAAAATGCGGTCATAAAATTGTAATTTTGCACTTTATTACATTAGATATGATTAATAGAGTATTGATTCGAATAAAGGTCGTACAGATGCTTTATTCCTATCTATTGGTAGAAAATCAGTTTGCTATCGAGTCTCAGCCTGAATCGCCGACAAGGGAGAAGAGATTCGCTTATTCACTGTATCTTGATATGTTGGCGATGATGGTCTCGATCGCTTCCGACATCACGCGTCGCGGAGGCGACAGCCCGCTATATGAGACCCGCTTCATACAGTGCATTTCCAAAGAAGAAAAGATAAAAGCGCTTCTATCACGCCATGCGTCTGGAAATTGGCCGTTGGCTGATGCCGAACGTCATTTGATCACTAAGATAAAAGAATCCGGTCTTTATAAAAAATTCCTCAAGAGTGAAAATCCCGGATCTGCTTCGGATGAAAAAATCTGGCAGGAAATATTCAATTCCATCATAATGACAGATCCTGCTTTAAATCAAGAAATAGCAGGGTTGGAGAATTACTCGCTCAGCGGAGTAGAGAGAATGAGAAAACTCATCGAATCCACTTTCTCAAATTTCTACGCTTCCTCCGATCACCTTCCGGATGCATTGAAGACTCTTGCCATGAGTATGGATAAAGCGAGGGAGCTATATTTCAGACTTCTTGACTTGCCCGTGCGGCTTGCAGCTATGCGCGACGCGGATATCGAGGAGCAGAGAAAGAAATTCCTCGCTACGGCTGAAGAGCGCAATCCCAATATGCGTTTTGTAGAAAATGAACTCGTAGAATATCTTCGTCATAGTGAAGAACTTGAGGCCGGACTTCAGCGCTATGGCCGTTCGATGTCGGCCGATGATGAGCCTATGCTTCGTGCGCTCCTACGTGCAATTATGGCTTCCGATATATATAAAGATTATATGGAATTCCCGGCCACCGATTTTGAGAAGGATTGCGAGTTCTGGAAGAATATATATCGTCAGGTAATTTTTAATAATCCTGATTTCCTTGAAGCTCTTGAAGATAAATCTGTATTCTGGAATGATGATCTCGATATCATAGGCACCTTCGTGGTGAAGACCATCCGCAGAATATCAGAGCATGTCAAGCGCTCGGAAGAGCGCAAGGAAAATGATTCATCTGCGGAACTTTCAGGCAATCTTTTCCCGGTAAATGATGCGGAGGTATTGTTGCCTATGTACAAGGATGACGTAGATGCGCGTTTCGGTAGCGAACTTTTCTCTGCCGTAGTCATCAACAAAGAGAAGTATCGAACCTATATCGACAACGCACTTGATACCAGAATATGGGAATCCGAGCGAATGGCCTATATGGATATAGTAGTTCTCTTGACCGCTATCGCTGAGATGCTTAATTTCCCGTCGATTCCGCTCAACGTCACTGTCAATGAATACATAGAGATTGCGAAGAGCTATTCGACTGCCAAGAGTGGGCAGTTTGTGCATGGCATGCTGGGTGCTCTCGTAAAAAATCTGAAAGCCGACGGGCTACTTCTCAAGTGATATAAAACGATAACCTAAATAATAGATTCCGTCTAAACGATAATGCTAAAAAAGGAATCTTAAAATCGTCATAATTTAATTCGAAATATAATCAAATGGAATTACAAACAATTTTGCTTCAGCAGCAGTCTGAAGGCGGAGGATGGTCAGGGATGCTGATGATCGTAGCAATGATCATTATCTTCTACTTCTTTATGATTCGTCCGCAGAGCAAAAAACAGAAAGAAATCAAGAAAGCCCGCGAAGCGATGCAGAAGGGCTCCAAGATTGTGACTGCCGGAGGTATCTTCGGTACTATCAAGAGTATTAATACCGAGAATAACACTATCATGATGGAGGTAGCCCCGGGCGTGACTATCAAAGTCAGCAGAGAGCAGGTATTCCCGGCTGAGGCGGAGGCTCCCAAGGATAAGAAAGTTGAAAAGGAAGAGAAATAATCTCAGGTAATAAGCTCTTGATCGTGGAGCGCCGCAATAGACAGCGATTGATCTGACTGAATCCAAACCGAAGGGAAGTGACTTACAGAGCGCGAAAATTGAGAACATACTGGAAGAATGTGAAAGCTACTCAAGGCTTTCGCAAATTTCTCACGTTTTTGATTTTCGTAGTGGTCGCCGCCCTTTTCTGGTTTATATTGGCTCTGAACGACAACCTTCAGGAGGACCTGACCGTCAGGGTTAACGTCTATAACATTCCTGATTCAGTTACTTTTATTTCTGACCCTCCCAAGGATATTCATGTGATGGTTCGTGATAAAGGGACGAATCTTTGGCGCAACGGAGTCTTCAGTCACCCTACCATCGAACTTAACTTCAAAGAATATGGTCACGACGGAATTTTCGAAGTAAGCAAGGGAGAATTAACCGCCGGATTGAAGAAGGTGTTCGGTCAGACAGCAACTCTCGTCTCGACTTCGATCGATAACATGCGTCTTGTCTATACTACATCGCCCGGCAAAAGAGTTCCGGTCGATGTCACCATGGATCTTACAGCTTCAGTCGGAAAAGTCATTACGGGGAAGCCGGTCGTAAAACCCGGCGGCGTGCTGGTCTATGGCAGCAGGGATGCTCTGGATTCAATAAGCCGTGTATACACGGAGAAGCTTCGAGGAGAAAACCTTGAGGAATCCAAGAAGTTTACCGTAAAGTTGAAGAAAATTCCCGGCGTGAAGATAGATCCCTCAACCGTAGAAGTGACCGTCGATGTAGAGCAGCTTGTCAGAAAGCAGGTGCGTGTAAACATTCAGATCGACAATAAGCCCGAGGGCTCCGATCTTCTTCTTTTCCCATCGACTGCAAATGTGGAGTATTATCTTCCCATGAGTAAATTCGGACAGATAGATGAAAAAATAGATGTCCGGGTCGATTATAGAGATATGGAGGCCGGCTCCGGACGATTGCCGCTTCATCTTGGGCGTCATAATTCTGCCCTTGAGAATATCCGATTGCTTGACGATGACGTTGAATATACTCTTGTTAAAAATTGATTTCTATTCAGAGTATGTTGATTGGAATTAGTGGAGGTATAGGCAGCGGGAAGAGTGTCGTAAGCAGAGTGCTAAGACTGAAAGGCTATCCGGTCTATGATTGCGATTCTGAAGCCAGGAGAATCATGGCAGAGAATTGCGAAATAAAACGTCGTATCTGCGATGAGATATCTCGGGAAGTGACGGATGGAATCCGGACTCCCGACAGAAAGAGACTCGCAGAGATTGTGTTTAATGATGAGAATGCCCGTCTGCGTCTAAATGATATTGTCCATGAGGCGGTAAGAAATGACCTTCTTGGGAAGGTGGAATCATATCCGATTGTTTGGGTTGAAGCCGCCATTCTTGCTGAAAGCGGCATAGCCGGAATGTGCGACCGGATATGGAGAGTCGAGACTCCAATGGATGATAGAATTGAAAATATCATAAGACGCGACGATTGCTCACGTCAGCAGGCTGAGGCACGCATAAGAGCTCAACAAAAGGAAGACCGATTGATTTCTCAATATGAGGAAAAGATGGATATCCTTCGCAACGATATGTCCGATTCAATCCTCAGGCAAGTTTCGGATCTTATATCGTCACCTGAATTAAAGAAAAAGAGTTATCTCCAAAAGGATTCTTAAGAAATAAGTAAGTAACTTAGAAATACTACAATATTAAGACAATATGTTAAGAACAATTCTTGCCATCACCGGCAAACCGGGTCTTTTTAAAATCGTCTCTCACGGCAATCGAATGCTGCTTGTAGAGGATCTTATATCAAAGAAGCGTACACCTGTTCATGCTCGCGACAAGGTCGTATCTCTGGGCGACATCGCTATGTACACCGAGGGTGACGATAAGCCTCTCGGAGAGATTCTTGATCTCGTCTATGCATATAAGAACGGCGAAAAAATCGAGGTCAAGGCAATGGATAATGATACGCTTCGTGCGACTTTCGGCGAGATTCTTGCAGATTATGATCGCGATCGCGTATATCCTTCCGATATTAAGAAACTCTTCACATGGTATAATCTCCTTCTTGACGCCGGCTTTACCAAATTTACAGAAGAGGAAAAGGCCGAAGCTCAGGAAGAAACTTCCGAGGAATAAAGAAACTTCCCAAGAACCGGAAGATAAATATAGTAATCCCCCCATAAGTCTTATGCTGCTTATGAGGGGATTACTATATCTGTAATATCAGTAAGATTGGATTTTATTCCGCATAACGGTCATGTAAAGCAGAATAATCTCAGCATGAAAGTTAGAGCAGGGATACCGAACGCTGGATAAATTCGGAAAGAGACTTTCCTTTCAGAAGTCCCGCCTGCAGAAGTGCAAGGTCTATTACCTGACGAATAAGAGCATTATCCTTCGCATACCCTGAGATAGCTGAACTTTGTTCGGAACGGAGAGAGTTGACTTTATTCTCTTTATCAGCGACGGCTTTTTCTGCTTCTTTTTTAGCTTCTTCAGAAAGACCTTCATTTGCTTTCGGATCGCGACTCTTTGCAATCTCGTCATTAAGAGAATTAATTTCGTCGAGAATTGGCTTTACTTTTGAGTCAAGAGAAGAGGAAGCCTCGCCAAGGATCTTACGAACGGCAGGATGAGCAGTGTTGACTACAAACTGATAGCTGTCAGGAAGATCGACTGCTCCCATCATGCCCGGTTGCTGAGCTGCCATCTGCTTCATACGACGCATAAATTCATCCTGAATTACGGTTGCCGGAGCGCTGTCTTCATTAAGATTCTCAAGCGAAACAATAAAGTGAGCATTTTCTACTTCGGGAAGATCAGCTGAGAATACTCCCTGAAGAATATCCGACTGAAGCGGAGTGAGATCAGTCGATGCATTATCCTGCTTGACAATCAGACGCTCCGGGATATCGGAGTCTACACGGACGAAACGCAACTTCTGATCCTTTGACTCGAGCATCGACATGAAGTGGCTGTCAAGTTCGCCATCCATTAGAAGGACATTATAGCCCTTTCCCTCAGCCTCCTTGATATATGAGTACTGAGCAACAGGATCATTAGTATAAAGATAAATCAGGGTTGAATTTTTATCCGTCTGGTTGGATTCTACGAGTTTCTTATAATCCTCAAGGGAGAAATATTTACCTTGGACATCCTTCAGAAGATAGAATTTACGAGCTGATTCATAGAATTTCTCGTCGGTCAACATTCCATATTCGATGAATATACGGATGTCATCCCATTTCTTCTCAAATTCTGACCTATCTGAAGAATATAGCTTTTCGAGTTTTTCAGCTACCTTCTTAGATATATACGACGAGATTTTCTTCACCTGACGGTCAGATTGCAGATAACTTCTGGAAACATTCAGAGGTATATCCGGAGAGTCTATGACACCTTGCATGATTGTCATGAACTCAGGGACAACGCCTTCAACCTGATCAGTCACATATACCTGATTGCAATAGAGTTGAATCCTATTGCGCTGAAGATCGAGATTACTCTTTACTTTCGGGAAATAGAGTATTCCGGTGAGAGTAAAGGGATAGTCGACGTTGAGATGGATCCAGAATAGGGGATCTTCCCGACCCGGCATAAGCTCGCGATAGAATTTCAGATAATCCTCATCTGTCAGGTCTGCCGGTTTTCGAGTCCACAGGGGTTCGGTGGCATTGACTATGTTATCTTCATCAGTCTCGACATATTTGCCATCCTTCCATTCCTCTTTCTTGCCGCAGATAACAGGGACAGGAAGGAAGCGGCAATATTTCTTAAGCAATCCTATTATTCTGTCTTTTTCGAGATATTCCTTGGATTCGTCATCTATATATAGGATAATATCCGTGCCGCGTTCAGCCTTTTCGATAGGATGCATTTCATATTCGGGCGACCCATCGCAGGACCATTCGACTGCCTGAGCTCCATCCTTATATGAAAGCGAACGGATCTCTACTTTCTTGGCTACCATGAATGCCGAATAGAATCCAAGTCCGAAATGCCCGATGATTGAGTTGGCAGTATCCTTATATTTAGCCAGGAACTCTTCGGCGCCGGAGAAAGCTATCTGATTGATGTATTTTTCGATATCATCGGCGTCCATGCCTATTCCATGATCCGATACCGTCAGCGTGCCCGCTTCTTTGTCGATAGAGACGCGCACATCGAGATTGCCGAGTTCGCCTTTGAATTCTCCGAAAGAATTAAGAGTGCGGAGTTTTCGTGTAGCGTCAACTGCATTGCTGACAAGCTCACGCAAAAAAATCTCGTTGTCGCTGTAAAGGAATTTCTTGATAACGGGGAATATATTTTCGGTAGTCACCCCGATTTTTCCGTTTGCCATAATATTATGATATAAGATTTTGAGTTTCTTAATTTGAACTTAAAAATGTGAACTCATCCGCATGAATGAGCCTCATATATCATAACAAATACCGTGCCAAACGGGTTTACCCCCGGAATTATTCCCTTGCAAGAGTCTTGGCAGGAGCCACTTTCCCGGCAAAACGGCTGGGCAGTAGCAGCGAGAGCCATACGATTGCGAGTACGGCGACATTAAGAATCGCGAGGTCTGCGAAAGAGATCGAGACGGGCACGAAATCAATATAATAAGAATCCGGATCAAGAGGGATAAAGTGTGTTTTGTCTTGGGCAAATAATAGTCCTATTGCGAGAATATCTCCGATAGCAAGACCTATAAGAGCGATTTTGGCTGCCAGACGAATAAAGATTCTGCTTATTAGCCTGCGTCTTGCGCCTAAGGCTGCGAGCAGAGCTATCACTCTGATCTTATCGACCATTAGAATCAACATCCCGGATATGAGCGTTATGACAGCGACGATAGTCATAAGTGTCAAAACGACTATGACATTTGTGTCAAGCATATTGAGCCAATGGAAGTACCCGGCTCCGGCCTGGCGAGCAGTGGTCACATTATACAATCGATAGATCAGACCGGATTGATACGCCTCGATCAGAGCCGCACTCAATTCAGCCGCGTATTCCTCCACTTTGGAAAAATCATCGACAGATATGGAAATAGAGGTAGCCTCATTTGCACGAGCATTACCTATTTCCTGGACTATTGGCAGAGATCCATAGGCGAATGTCTTGTCATAGGCATCGAAATGAGAATTATAGATGCCCTCGATAGTCAGGCGGCGCACGAGAATCTTATCAGTGATAAAATACGTGTCGATCTTATCTCCGGCCTTCAGTCCCAGATCGGATGCGATCGACTGCGACATCACTATCTTATCTTTTGAATCCGGCTTTGAGTAATCCGGCACTGTTCCGCTGATCATCGATGTAGAGACAAAATCAAGATTATTTTCTCCCGTCAATGATTTCAGATAAGCTCCTTTGAAATCGTTTGAAGTCTTGAATATGGAGGGGACTGCAGCCTGAAGGGAATAATCCGTGATATAAGGTTGAGACTCAAGAATTGCTTTGAGCGAGGGAGTCAAGGACATAAGATTGGAGGGTTCGTTGGCCGAAGCGACTTCAGCAGCTTGATCTCCTGTCATAGGGGTGAGCATTATATGGGAATTGAAACCCGCCACTTTTGCCGTGATCTCTCGCTTGAATCCTCCGACAATTGCAATTGCGCATGCCATCACCATGACGGCTAACGCGACGGCCGCTATGCCCACACTTACAGCCGGCGATAATTTTCTACCCTCGGATGCCAACGAAAGTCGACGGGCTATGAAGAATGTAACAGACATATTTATTCATTAAATTTTCTCACTCAGAGGTCAAAAAGTCCTCCAAACAGGGGGTTCGAAGAGGAATATTTCAGAAAGTTTTACAAAAGTAAGCAAAAAATTTGGCAAATCCCTATTCAATCGTTAACTTTGGGGTCGGAAGCGTGAAAACTCGCATCCGGACCTTAATATCTAATCATAAAAGAGCGGGAGAGCGGACTTCAATATAACCGTTATCGGCTCATAATAAATCGAACATAACCTATACTGACAAAGTAATGGAAGAAAATCTGATCAAGACCTGTCTGCACGACCGTCATGTCAAGGCAGGCGCACTCATGTCGCCATTCGGCGGATTCGATATGCCCATTCAATATAAAGGCATCACGGAAGAACACAATGCAGTCCGCCATGAAGTCGGCGTATTCGATGTAAGCCACATGGGCGAAGTGCGTGTCAAAGGTCCTGAAGCCTATAAATTCGTAAGCCATATTTTCGTAAACGACGTGACCGGCGCCCCCGACGGCCAGATATTCTATGGTATGATGTGCTATGAAAACGGCACTACCGTCGATGACCTTCTCGTCTATAAAGTAAATGATGAGGAATATTTCCTTGTCATCAACGCTGCCAACATTGATAAGGATGTGGCATGGATCAAAAAGAATGCCGAAGGTTTTAATGTGACAGTAGAAGATGAATCTCCCAAATATGGAGAGGTAGCTCTTCAGGGTCCCAAGGCAGAGGAAACTCTTGAGAAAGTACTTGGTATAGATGGAAAGGATATTCCCTTCTATAACTTCAAGACATTTCCTATCGACGGAGAAGAAGTCATCGTCAGCCGCACAGGATATACCGGCGAAGACGGCTTTGAAATCTACGGCTCTCATGACTTCATTGTGAAAGTATGGGATAAACTTATGGAGGCAGGAGTGCAACCCTGCGGACTCGGATGCCGTGACACTCTCCGCTTTGAAGTCGGCCTTCCTCTCTATGGCCATGAACTTAGCGATGAAATCACTCCGATTGAGGGTAGCCTGAGCATGTTTGTCAAACTCGACAAACCTGAATTCATCGGCAAGGAAGCTCTTGCAAAACAGAAAGCTGAAGGAGTGAAGCGCAGAATCGTAGGCATTGAACTCGAAGGAAATGCAATTCCGCGTGCCGGGTATCCCGTACTCGTCAACGGCGAGAAAGTAGGCGAGATCACAACAGGCTATAAGTCTATATCGACAGGAAAGAGCGTGGCTATGGCTATGGTCGATAAGCCTTATGACAAACTCGGCACTGAGATAGAAGTGCAGATCCGCAAGAAGACATTCCCCGGGAAGGTCGTCAAAAAGCGCTTCTACGATAAGAATTACAAGAAGTAATTTATATCATAAATATCGTTTAATTTTAGAACATACCTAATCAATCGATGTATGTCGGGCATTGATTAAATTGCATTGCAGTATATTCATCGAATTGGGTAGAGAATTTAATAATATTAGCAACATATATTAAAGAATCTTATACAAATGAGCAAGATTTTAGAAGATCTCCGCTATGCGGATTCCCATGAATGGGTGAAACTCGAAGGTGATATCGCGACTGTAGGCATCACTGACTATGCGCAGCACGCGCTCGGCAGCATCGTTTACGTAGATATGCCCGAAGTAGGCGACGAAGTGACTGCCGGCGAAGAATTCGGTGCAGTGGAATCTGTGAAGGCTGCAAGTGATCTTATCTCTCCGATCAGCGGCGAGGTAGTAGAGATCAATGAGGCTCTCGAGGATAGCCCCGAACTCGTCAACGAGGATGCATTCGAAAACTGGATCATGAAAGTCAAAGTCAGCGATCCCGCTGAAGTCGACGCTCTTCTTGATGCAGCGGCCTATGCAAAGATCTGCGAAGAATAAGATCAACGCAATGAAATCAAGTCTTTGACGCCAATCATCCCTCCGGAGAGTATAGCTCTCCGGCAGAGATATTGGCGTCTGCCTTTTCTCTAATATACTTCGGATCAGCCGACAGAGATTATCATCAAGTCGTGGATTCCGGAATTTATCACACTTAACATCTATCCTTAAGGATGAGCAATAAATTCATGCCCCATACTGAAGAAGACATCCGAGTGATGCTTGACAAAATCGGGGTTAATTCAATTGATGACCTCTATAGCGATGTGCCTCAGGAGGTTATATTCAAGGAGGAATATGATATTCCTTCCGCTATGTCGGAAATTGAACTGCGCAAGCATTTCGAAGAACTTGGCAAGAAAAATCAGAAACTCACAATCTTTGCAGGCGGAGGAGTATATGACCATTACAGCCCTGCGACAGTAAATCATCTTCTCCAGAGAAGCGAATTCTATACAGCCTATACACCCTATCAGCCTGAAATCTCTCAGGGAACACTCCAATATATATTCGAGTATCAGACAATAATCAGCGAACTCACGGGCATGGAGGCGACCAACGCATCTATGTATGACGGAGCTACTGCAACTGCTGAAGCTACTTTCATGATGGTCGCTTCAGCAAAGAAGAAAAATCGGGTTCTTCTGTCTGCCACTCTTCCCGACCGAGTAGTGAATGTAGTCAAGACATATGCCAAATTCCACGGGGTTGACATTACGGTAATCCCTGAAAAGGATGGCATTACTGATCTTGATGGAGTCAAGGCTGAACTGGAGGCAGGAGATGTAGCAGGTCTTATCGTGCCGACTCCCAATAAATATGGCATTATAGAAGATTACAGTGGTTATGCAGATCTTCTCCATGCTGCCAAAGCTTATCTTTGCATTAATGCAGATCCTTCGGCCCTGGCAGTGCTTCGCACTCCGGCTGAATGGGGTGCGGATATTGCCTGTGGCGATGGGCAGACTCTCGGCATGCCTCTGAGCTTCGGTGGCCCATATCTGGGATATATTTCCTGCGCCAAAGGAATGTTGCGCAAGATGCCCGGTCGCGTCGTAGGCGTGACTAAAGATGCTGACGGCAAACGCGCTTTTGTACTTACTCTGCAAGCTCGCGAGCAACACATCCGACGCGAAAAAGCTACTTCCAACATATGCTCCAATCAGTCACTGATGGCTCTTTATGCCACTATCTATGTCGCGCTGATGGGCAAGCAGGGCATGAAAGAGCTTAACGTCCGCGCTTGCGATGGCGCCCATTATCTTCATGATGCACTCATAGCTACCGGGAAGTTCCAACCGGCTTTCCCCGGTAAGCCTTTCCTGAAAGAATTCGTAATGAAGACAGATCTTGATGTAGAAGTCCTCAACAAGAAACTTCTCGACAAAGGCATTATGGGTGGCCTTAATCTGGGTAACGGTCTCGTCGAATTCGCAGTCACTGAAAAGCGTACAAAAGAAGAAATCGATAATCTCATCAGCCTAATCCTCGCCTGAGGGTCGGAATAGGATAGAAGGCTTGGTGGAGATGGAATCTCCCGGACCTTTCCCTATACAGACTCTAATGGTCCTAATCAAAGAAGAAAATGAAATACTACGATAACCTTATTTTCGAGCTTTCGCGTCCCGGACGCAAGGGCTATGAACTCCCGGCGAATGATTTCGGCAAAGATGCTTTCGATAATCTCCCCGCCGACCTGATGCGTCAGGAGGCAGCTGAGCTTCCCGAAGTCAGCGAACTTGACGTCGTCCGCCATTATACAAACCTCTCGATGAAAAACTTCGGAGTCGATACAGGGTTCTATCCCCTGGGATCGTGTACGATGAAATATAATCCGAAGATCAATGAAGAGGTGGCAGTAATTCCCGAATTTACAGCTATCCATCCGCTGCAGGATGAAAAGTCTGTGCAGGGAGCTCTGGAACTTTATTATAACCTTCAGAAGGCTCTGGCCAATATCGCGGGTCTTTATGAGTTTACTTTGAATCCTTATGCGGGTGCCCACGGAGAATTGACGGGGCTGATGATCATGCGCTCATACCATATCGCTAATGGCGATACCAAGCGCACCAAAGTAATCGTCCCCAATTCAGCTCACGGCACTAACCCGGCTTCGGCAATGGTAGCCGGTCTTGAAGTGGTCGAGGTAAAATCCAAACCCAACGGATCAATCGACGTCGAGGATCTAAAGCCTTTGCTCGATGACACTGTAGCGGGCATCATGATGACTAATCCCAACACTCTCGGAATGTTTGAGACGGAAATCATGGAAATCGCTAAACTCGTGCACGAGGCGGGAGGTTTGCTGTACTATGACGGAGCAAATCTAAATCCTCTTCTTGGCAAAGTGCGCCCCGGCGATATGGGATTCGATATCATGCATATCAATCTCCATAAGACTTTCTCAACGCCTCATGGTGGTGGTGGCCCCGGATCCGGTCCGGTCGGCGTTACAGAGCGTCTGGCCAAGTTCCTCCCCAATCCCAAGGTGAAGAAAAACGAGGATGGCACTTTCTCTATCATCACTTCAGGCGACAGCCTCGGGAGCATATCAACATTCCTTGGTAACTTCGGCGTGATGATGAAAGCCTACGCTTATATCCTCACTCTCGGCAAGGAAAATATCCGCAATGTCGGGCCGCTTGCCACTCTGAATGCCAACTACATCAAGGAATCTCTTAAGGATGACTATCTGCTCCCGATCGAAGGTGTCTGCAAGCATGAGTTCGTATTCGACGGACTAAAGGACAAATCAACTCATGTGACCACTCTCAACGTCGCAAAGCGCCTTCTTGACTATGGGTTCCATGCTCCTACTATCTATTTCCCCCTTCTTTTCCATGAGAGCATGATGATAGAGCCGACTGAGACCGAAAGTCTGGAGACTCTTGATGAATTCATCGACGTTATGCATAAGGTAGCCAAGGAAGCGCGGGAGACACCTGAGAAAGTGATCGAAGCTCCGCTGACAACTCTTGTACGCAAACTTGATGAGACCGGAGCTGCAAAAAATCCTGTGCTTACTTATCGTCATCTCCTTAAAGAGAACGAAAAGGAAGCCGCTAAATAATCGGGATTGATGGAAAAGTCAGATCTTATAATTATCGGAGCAGGACCGGGTGGCTATGAGACCGCTCTGGCTGCTGCAAAGAGAGGTATGAGTGTTACGCTTTTCAATGGCGGCGCACTCGGAGGCACATGTCTTAACGAAGGTTGCATCCCGACAAAATGTCTTTGCAAGAATGCAGAGGTTGTAGATACTATTAGGGAAGCAGAGAAGTTCGGAATAGACGACTTTACATTTACTCTTGATTTCAACGAGGTAATTGCACGCAAGCAGAACGTAGTAAGCCAGCTTCGCGAGGGCATTGCAATGATGCTTAAAGGAGCAAAGGTCAACGTTATCGAGTCCAAGGCTTCGTTTAAGGATGCCACCACCATTGAAGCTGACGGCGTCGAATATACCGCCGACAACATCATCATCGCTACAGGCAGCAATTCGCGCTCTTTACCGATCGAAGGCCATGATCTTGAGTGTGTCAAAGACAGCACCGACATGCTCAATATAGATTATATTCCCGAATCACTGACTATAATCGGAGGCGGGGTAATAGGGCTTGAATTCGCATCAATCTTCGCTGCGTTCGGATCGAAAGTGACGGTAATTGAATTTATGAAGCAGATTCTTCCTCCTTTCGACAGTGACATAGCAAAGCGTCTTAAGCAGGCTTTGACAAAGAGGGGCATAAAGATTATCACCTCTGCTGCCGCCAAGAAGATTGAGCAGAACGAAGATTACGAAATCGTAGTGACATACGAAAGCAAAGGCAAAGAAGAGTCTGTCGTATCATCTGATCTTCTTATGGCAGTAGGTCGCGCTCCGCGTGTGGAAGGCCTTGGATTGGAAAAGGCCGGAGTTGAATATTCTCCCAAGGGTATTCCCGTGAATGATGGCATGAGGACTAATAGAGACCATATATATGCGATCGGCGATGTGAATGCGCGCATGATGCTGGCTCACGTCGCTACTTTCCAGGGCTACCGCGCTCTTAATACTATTCAGGGACTTGAAGATGACATACGATTCGATATCACTCCATCAGCAGTTTTCACGCGTCCGGAATGTGGTATGGTCGGTCTTACAGAGGAGCAATGCAAGGCTCAGGGGATCGAAATCCGCATAGGCCAGAGCTTCTTCAGAGCCAATGGTAAAGCTTTGACTATGGGAGAACCCGACGGATTGTGCAAACTCATTTTCCGCAAAGAGGATGATCTACTGATAGGAGCGCATATCATGGGAGTGGAGGCTGCTGATCTCGCCCAGCAATGCGCTGACATGATGAATAGCGGTGCAACTCTCCGGAGTATGGAGCAGATTATCTTCTCTCATCCGTCGGTGAGCGAGGTTATTATGGCAGCAGTCCATGCTGTTAAATGATTCATAATCTGTGATTCCTGATTCTTCAGAAATTAAATGAATAAATTATCGCCGTCCCGGTTTAAGATCGCGGACGGCGTTTCCTTTTTAATTTTGGATATGATTGCGGTGATATCTCAGACGATGAGGTAAGGGTTTGAGTGGCGTTCTTTGCCAATTGTAGTCGGTCCCCCATGGCCGGGATAGACGACAGTCTCGGCAGGTAAAGTCAGAAGTTTCTCCTTAATTGACTTTATCAATTGCTGATGATTCCCTCCGGGTAGATCTGTACGTCCTATACTCATTGAGAACAGGGCATCTCCGGAAATCAGATAACCGTCGGCTTCATCATAGAGTGCAATACTCCCTTGGGAATGACCCGGGACATGGATAACCTTCAGACTCCCGTTGCCGATGTTGATTATGTCGCCATCTTTTAATTTTCTATCTATTGAGATCTCCTCGGGTGCAAATGGAAGACCAAACATCTGCGCCTGTTGTTGTATTCTTTCACCAAGCGGAAGATCGAGTGCGTTGGCAGATGAGGGAGCGGAAAACGTCTGCTGAGCCCAGGAGTTGCCGATAGCGTGGTCAATGTGTAGATGGGTATTGATTATATCAACGACTTTAAGGCCGTTAGAATTGATAAAATTAAGCATTGCATTCCGTTCTTCGGGATTTATCATACCGGGATCAATTATAGCGCAATCCTTAGTCTCCTCATCTATTACAATGTAAGTATTGATTCCGAAAAGAGAAAATTCAAAACGTGCAATTTTCATAGCATATAGTTTTAATAGTATATTTATTAGTGTAAGTTTCTAAACGGTTTGAGTTCAGACTATTATTTTATAACCGGGGTATATACAATCATCTTTGTCTTGAAGAATTCCTGAGGGAAGAAGTCTGATATAGGGATTATCTCTGATGTAGAGTATAGATTTCCCAATTCTGTCTTTAAATCTCCTCCTTTAAGAGTTATAAGACCGTTGGGGATGGCATTGCGGTTGAGAGGGGAGATGTTTCTACGGATAAGACGGAGCAGATCTGGCTGAGGCATGACTGCCCGACTTACTACGAAGTCAAATGTATTGTGACATTCTCCTACATCTCCATGCCGGAAACTGACGTTTTTCAAGCCTATCTTATCCGCAACGTCAGACGCAACACGTAGTTTTTTAGCTATCCTGTCGATCAGATGGAAATGGACGTGTGGAAACATTACGGCGAGTGGTAGGCCGGGAAATCCCCCTCCGGTGCCTATATCCATTATTCTCGATTCAGGAGAAAACTGAATGAATTTTGCTATTGCCAGAGAATGAAGAATATGATTGACGCAAAGATTTTCGATATCCTTACGGGATATGACATTTATCTTGTCATTCCATTCAGGATATAGTGAGGTCATCATCAGGAACTGCTCTTTCTGAATCTGGCTAAGATTCGGAAATGCATTAAAAATTTCGTTAATCATAAGGCAAAATTACAAAATATTTCGTATCTTCGCAAAATGAAATAATCTGAAGATTATTCTTTGATTGAAAAAAATAGCGTCTGCTGGTTGTGACCTATAAGGGATATTGGAAGTTCCTTCAGACGCCTCAGAATTATAACAACGGAAATATTGAAAAATTTCAAATATAAAAACAAGATATAAATGGATTTTGTAGCAAAATTAGTGCAGGACCTCCCGATGGAAGAAGGGGTATCCAAGGCTGGAAATAATTGGAGAAAGAAAAGCTGGATTGTTCAGACTTTCGGTCAATATCCAAAGACTGTGCAGGTTATTGCCTTGGGCAATGCCATAGATAATGTCCACATGGAGCTGATGAAGGTATATAATCTTTCGGTAGACTTAGAGAGCCGCGAATATAATGGTAGGTGGTATACGGACGTTAAGGTATTTCGTGCAGTAGAGACAGTAGATCCTTCTCTTGCGCCTCAAGGTTATCCGGCTCCCGGAGTGAATCCTGCTCCTGCCGCTCCCGGAGTAATGCCCGGGAATACGCCGGTAAGTGATCCTTTCTCCGGAGCTGCGCAGTCAGATCCCTTTGCCGGAGCAGCTGCCTTCGGCGATGCCAGCGACGATCTTCCTTTCTAAATATTTCATTCAAAATGCACCCCATATAAAACTCAGGCGGCTTCTATCGGCCGCCTGGGTTTTATATGGGGTGCATTTTGCTTTAATTTTGAATCTCTAAATTTTTATAATTTTTATCCCTTCAACCATTATTTCCTCTTATCCTGTAAATTTAAGAATTTTTCCTTATGTTTGTAACATGGTTTTGGAATTTACCCCTTTATTTTGATTGAATCAGAAGAGGTGGGGGATCGGATAAAAAAGAAGACCGCAAAGTTCGGGAAGAACTTTACGGTCTTAATAAGTTAAGTGTCCAAGATGAGAATCGAACTCACACGGCCTAATGGCCACTACCCCCTCAAAGTAGCGCGTCTACCAATTCCGCCACCTGGACAACTGGGTAAGATTCCTTATGGAATCGGAAATAAAATGAAGTGTCCAAGATGAGAATCGAACTCACACGGCCTAATGGCCACTACCCCCTCAAAGTAGCGCGTCTACCAATTCCG
>JAIDYR010000082.1:49960-50078 GCA_029057985.1 Muribaculaceae bacterium
CCACCTGGACAAGTAATCATCGGGAAAATAGGAGAGAAAAGTGGAGCGAAAAACGGGACTCGAACCCGCGACCCCAACCTTGGCAAGGTTGTGCTCTACCAACTGAGCTATTTTCGCA
>JAIDYR010000083.1:0-20551 GCA_029057985.1 Muribaculaceae bacterium
CCTGCTAAATTTGATTATAAGAGGTTGTTATTCTTCAATATTGTCTCCAGTAATTCTATTCGCTTGTCCTTCTCTTCGAGAAGTGATTCGAGATATCTGTTGTCGGTAGTTACTTGGGCATTTCCGTAATAGGACGCGGCGGATTTTGAGCCGGAGGCTATGGCGGATCCTGATTGCGTCTCGTCGAAAAATTCGGTAATGCTAACTTTCAAAAGATGAGATAATTTTTCTAAATCACTTGCTTGGATTTTATTATTCCGAATACATCTATGCAAATTAGCTTCAGACATTCCTGCTTCTTCAGCTAATTGTCGAAGGCCACCAGGACGCCGCTCACAATAATTTTTAATCAATTGGAGATTCATTGATATACAGTAATTTATATTTTATAAGCAAAAATATTTGCGCGTATTTAACACTTTTTAACTATCATATTTAATAGGCAGTCAATAAAATATGCTACCTTTGCACTACAAATATAATAATAATAATTATAAAACAGAAGAATATAAGAAATATTCCTCTCTAAAAATTAGGTAATTATGATGATCGACAATCAGGAAATCAGGACAAATGGAAGCCTTACGGCTAAGGTGAATCTTCACAAGTCTGTAAAGAATCTGAAACAGGGAGAATCCGTCGCAGTGCCGATCGAGCGCCTGGCGTACGCTCGCACTGTAGCATCTATGATAAATACGGCCAGAGGGTATAAATCTGTCAGCGTTTGCCCGGATGCGGAAAATAGCGCGGTTTATATCTGTTGCGATGACTTCAGATAATTCGTATTCCACTAACTCTCTAATTCTTTATAAGGTATGAAGGAACATTATTACTATTCCATCGAGGAAGATGAAGAAGCTAAGGATAGCACACGCGAACCAATAGAGGTATATGACGGCCGCTCGGCTGACTTCGCCGAAAATATAAATGATCAAGAGGAAATAGAAGGAATACGCCTGCGCGGAAGATATACAGCGAAGCAATCGGCCTCACTGATGGGGATCTCCCGCTCTACTTTCCATGCCGCCGTCAAAGCCGGCAAGATCAGACAGAGACATAACGGCATCTCACCACGTCCATATTATCTGGGCCGAGATCTGCTCCGACTTCTGAACGCTATATAACAACTCACTTACGAAATGAAAAATTGGATAGCAATATCTCGCGAAATTGAATATCATTGGATTTGGCAGAATCCGCGCCAATTCCAATGGTGGATGCAGCTGCTGTTTCTCGCAGCATGGGACAATAGCAAGGTCGTACAGATAGGAAATACACAGATCAGACTGCGCCGGGCGCAAGTGTGCTGCTCGCTCAGATCTCTATCGAGGAAATGGATGTGTACGAAGCAGACAACAATTACATTCCTTCGTATGCTCGAATTTAACGGGATGATCAAGCGTAGAAAAATGAATAAATTTTCTATAATCACGATTCTTAACTACGACAAGTTTCAGACGCCGGGATTCAACGAAAATAAGGGCAGCGCGGAAGGCTCAAAATTCAATGATGATAGACGCGGCCAGAAATCCGATTTTTCAAAGAAATTAGACCACTTTGACGACTTTTATTCAGATGAGCCGGAAATCATAGAATTGGCTCCTAAAAGATCGAAGAAGAAAATGAATAAAAAGAAAGGTAAAAAAGCGGAAAAAGATAGAAAAAACAACCACGTTTCGACATCAAAATCAGACGCATCGTTAGACCACTTTTTAGACCACAATATAAACAATATAACAAATAATATTATTCCTATTAACGCGCTCGCGCGCGAGAAAAGAGATTTTCAAGGGGATGATGATCTGAAAAAAAACAATCAAGGATTAGACCACTTTGACAATGCGGATATCAATCCTGATTCCCTAACCGGAAATCAAAATCAAGATCAAAAGGGGCCGGCCGCGCGCGAGCTCGAAAATTCTCAAAAAAATCCGGAACAATTAGACCACTTTGAGAACCCTCAAAATACAGGTCAATTAGACCACTTTGAGAACCCTCAAAATTCAGATCGATTAGACCACTTTGAGCACCCTCAAAATTCAGATCGATTAGACCACTTTGGGAACCCTAAAAATTCAGATCGATTAGACCACTTTGACGACGGGTTGATCAAAGCCAAAGAAGCCGGCCTTTTTCAGTTGCTCAGGAGCTCACAGAAATTCCGCGAGGATTGCGCGGCAATGTTCGGAATAGAACCGAACGAAGTAGCCGCAAGAATCGACAGTTTCGAAGTGGAGTGCCGCGCACGCGGTCATCAACATCAATTCCTGAAGGATCTGCGCAGCCATTTCGTCAATTGGCTGCGAATAGCCCTCAGATGCGAAAAGCAGGTTAAGGAAAAATACGACAAAAATCAGACAAGAAACATAAAATCTTACGACAATGGAAATGATATCAGACAATCAAACGCTACGAGTCAATTCGAGAATCGTCGCGGAAGTGATGTCGGATTGCACACAGAAGCCGATTTTTTGCCGCCGTTTTAAATTCGATCTGCCGGCTCAAAAAATTCTGGACATAGTCACATATTATTTCGCTGACGAAATAGCCCAGAGAGGCCGCAAAATGATTTTAGACGGCAATTCCAAGGGGAATCTGATAGCAGTTACTAAGGTTCTGGCTAATCCGGGGCACAAATTCGGCATTATGCTATGCGGAAATTGCGGCAATGGGAAGACAACAATGATGCATGCAATCCGCCGCTCGATCGACTTCGCCAATGACGCATACAAAGCGTTCGAATTCCTCAGGGATCCGGACACGAAAAGAATACCGCGCATATCGATGCAGGCCTATGACGTAAAGTCTTTGCTCGCCAAGGCTCGCAAGCAGGAGAATTTCGACGCAATTAAGCAGACATTTCTGCTCGGCATCGACGATCTCGGAAAGGAGCCTCGCGAAATCATGGACTACGGGTCGGTTAATACGCCGGTGATAGATCTTCTGGAGTATCGATACAACAGAATGCTATTCACCGTAGTCACTACTAATCTGACTTGGCAGGAGCTCGAAAAGAAATATGATCGCAGAATAATCGATAGGTTCTGGGAAATGTTTCATGTAATCCCTTTCAAAGATATATCTTACAGACGAATATAAAAAGAATTTGTTACAATGATAAACAAAATTTGTAAAATGGCAGAAGAGTATGCCTCAAAAAATGTCAGAATAGAATTTATTAAAGACGTATTGAAAATGGCATACTTTGCAGGAGCAGCAAATGCGCTCAGTGGACAGTGGAGATCGCCGGAGACAATATCACAATGTAAAGGTGAAAGAGTCTTGGTAGTATATATGGCAGAATATAATGGGAAAATACTTAAGATTACGACAATTAATGAAGCTGACGAATGGAATGATCCAACCTGCAATGAGCATCATAAAAACGATGATCTAATAGCCTGGATGGAAATTCCGGATCTTCCTGAAGATCTTGCTGTTAACATATGAAGAAGAATGAATAACAATCTAAGAATATACGGCACTCTCTACATAGAAGCAGAATGTGAGAGGTGTGGTGATGTTTCAGAGGTCAAGCAGTATTACGATTGTAATGATTGGCTGACCGGATATGACATAGACATCACCTTATCAGGCAACGAAGTCAAAGAGAGTTTAGAAATGCGCGGATGGAGAGAAATAAATGGTAAATTCATCTGTCCCGATTGTGTAGCAGAACTTAAAGGAGAATAGACAATGAAACACAAAGCGATTCTTTAACTTTAAGGTAAAATAAAGTTACATTTAGGTAGAATTGTGTAAAATAGTGTAGTTTGTTGTTTTACAGTTACATAATTTTGTGCAGTTTAGTTTATTCTTAAGAATATTATCGCTATCTTTGCCAATGTCTGATTTCCTCAGTATGAATTTGTCGATTCATCATGTTATGTATTTTGTTTCTATTTCGTAAGAGAATCCCATGCAGAAGGAATTAATCTTATTCTTGGATCCATATCTGGCTCAATGGTGGAAACATTCTCTCGGCGGCGACGAACCGGTCAATTTGCCCAAAGTCGCCGTCGAGAGAAAATACATCGTTGCTAATGCTGTCGTGACGGATTACAATCAAGATATCGATAATAAGATTGAGGAAGGCATGGAATCTGTAAGAATAGCGCTGCCGCGTTCGCTCGTGCAACCTCCGGGAAAAATCGTTTTCCTCAAGAAGAAGGCAAGAAACAATCTCGCCGAGATGATCAGGAATAGCTTCGATATAGATCTCTGGAATGATGTACACGATTACAGAAATGTAGGAGTCGAACAAAAAAAGATCATTGAGGCATGGATGGAGTTGCATGATGTCGAAATCACTGACAAAAATTTTAATGCAGTAATCAAAAGATATCAGAGGCTGCGAAAAGCTTATTTATCAAATATGAGAGTGAAAAAGTTCAGACAAAAAAGAAAATCATGATTTTTTTTAAAGTTTTCGCACTTTTTTCTCTACCGTTTGGGATTGATTGTAACAGATGTAACGTTGTGTTAAATTGCGTATAATTGTGAATGATAGTGTAAATTCATATTCTATATTGGGATTATGATTTATTCTCTGCCGGGTATTTCTAAAATAGGTTGGATTAATGCCTCTTTATTGCCTCCTGCCATCAGCATGAGCAAAATTGCTTACATAGACGTTGCAATTTTTAATAATGTCAATTGGATCCTGCTCGCGGATGGAGCTACTTGCACGCTGAAATCTTATGTCGAAAAAGGACAAAGGATTAATGAAGCTGAACTCTCTTTCCGATCTGCTGAGCATTTGCCGATCGAAGATATCGCATTCGTTATCATCGATGCTAATGATAAAAAATGGTTGATCGGATTTAAAGAATGTCCGCGCCCGGTAATTACTGCGGAGAAGAATCTCGGTAAAAAGGGGTCTGAAAGCTCTGTTATCGAGTATAAAGTGACACATAAAGCTATAAGGACTTTAATTCAGATCTTATAATAGCAAATTTGCATGCTATAGCTTTGAATAATGTTGATAGCTTAGCTTTAATGTTGATAGCTTAGCTTTAATGTTGATAGCTTTGATTCAAGTATTGAATGTAATAATCATATTCTTTACGCTGATTCAGGTTGTATTCATTAAAGATAGCAATAGAGATAGTTGTAGTAAAGGTAGTAATAGTTAGGTAATACTGAAAACTTGCTTGGTTAATATCGAAATGAAAAGTCGAATTTAAGTGTAAGAGTTAATTACAATTTTGGGTTTGGTAAATATCGCCAATAGAATAGCAGTCACATATAGTTCTATTTAGGTATAAACACCATGATCAAAATGAAATCTGCGTTGTGCGGGAGCATAGCGCATTTTTTTTGTCTTTTGATATTGATTCTTAACTGATTTCCTTTGCAGAAATTAGATTTTAGTCATGGATAAGAAATATCATCTTTATCTTAGAGGTTATACGGGAGGTTGGGACTTCGACGCTGACTATGTAGATTATATACTTGCACAAAATCAAGGTAAACAAGTCAACGTGCTTATCTCTTCTCCGGGTGGATCTCTCGCTACCGCGCTCCGAATTTCAGCGGCATTCGCCGCCCATGGAGACGTTCACGTTCATTACGTCGGCATGAATGCCAGCGCTGCCACGATCGCCGGCATGGGCGCAAAAGAAGCAACTATCGACGACGTAGGCGCAGTATGGTTAGTACATAAATCTTGCATCCTGCTCGATATCTTCCAGCAGATGAACTCTGATGATATGTCGGTAATGATCAATTCTCTGCAGAAAAGAATCGAAGATCATGAAAAAATCGACGCTCAGATTGCTAAGATTTACGCGAAAAGATGCAAGCGATCTCCGGAAGATCTCGCTAATCTTATGAGCAAAGAAACATGGCTTTCTCCGGAGGAAGCTTTGGAATGGGGATTCGTCGACGCGCTCGTAGAGACAGGCAAGGAGAAAGAGGAAAGGCTGCCGGAATCTGTCGTGTGCGCAATCAGGGAAGCAGGACTGCCGGAATTACCGCGAAAATACCGTCAGTCAACAATGTCGGAAAAAATAACTGAATCAGTAAGATCAGCATTGGAAGCTTGCGGAATTAAACGGCCTCAGAAGGAAGATAAAAATCAGCTAATAAATAATTCAAAATCTTCAAAAAGTATGGAAGGTAAATCAACAATAACAAATCAGCAGCGCAAAAATTCAGAAAATATCAAAAGCAAAGATTCGGATAAAATTGCGTCGCTTGAGGCAAAGCTGGAAAAAGCTGAAGCTCGAATCAAGGAGCTGGAGAATCAGCCGGGTACTGAAACTAATAATGTAATCGACGAATCAGGATCTCGAAAGTCGGAAGGTACTTCAGTAGATGAATTCTTCTCAAATGTCTCAGGAGCTCGCGATCTTCTGAACTCGATCGGTCGATAATATTAGCTTAATTAATCACATTCATTTATCCTATATATATGTCAACAGTCAATACTGTAAAATTCACTCCGGAGCAGCTCGCGGAAGCCGCTGCAAAGTTCAGCGGCAAGCTGCTCCAGATTCCGCGTCTGTCGCTCGATGCGATGATGCAATATCTTACGCCGCGTCTCGGCATTACCGGAAAGGAAATCGTCGGCACTTCAGCCGCTCGCGCTCAACTTCATCCATATCGACGTGACGAGATCCAGGAGGGCACTGCAGAGGTGCAGCTTCGAGTTCTCGAAACGCATTTCGGCACATGTAACTATCCTTTCGCCCCGAATGATATCATCAAGACAATTCTCGGCCACATAGCTTCGCAAGCCAAAGGTGACAATCTGAAGTCTACTATTTCAGCGCAGATGGTACTCGCTGACGTGGCAGCTTCCATCGGCGAAGATCTCGGTTACGCGGTTTGGCAAGGAAAGTTCAATCCTGACGGCAAAGACACTCTTTCACTCTTTGACGGTTATGATGAAATCACCAGAAAGGAAATTGAAGCAGGCAATATCCATCAGGAGAAGGGCAATTACGCGGTGATCAAGAGGATTAACAAGGAAAATGCGGTCGATGTATTCAAATATATTGCACGCCGATTACATCCGATTCTTCGTCGCACTGAATGCTTCATGTTTGTTGATCCATGGCTCGCGGATATGTACAATGATTGCTACGCCATGACTCATCAGGGATTGGTTTATAACGACAAGTATGATCAGGTGGCAGTCGAAGGCACAGCCGGCAAACTGATCATTGTTCCCCTGGCCGAAAAGGCCGGCTCTCAGTATATTCAGATTAGCCCCAAATCGAATATGCTCTTCGGTTGCGACGGCATGTCTGATAAGGAATCGATCAATATAGGTAAATATTCTCCTGATACCCTCATGTTTGAACTCCGCACATTCTACGGCGTGCAGTTCGAATCGCTCGATCCGCGTCGTTTATTCGTTGCCTACATCGAGGATATAGGCGCGGATAAAAACGATTTTGAGAATATGGATGGAGTGGATGCGGATTGAAATATTCAATAAATCACACAAAAAATCAATAGAATCATGAAGTGTACTTCAATTCAGAAATCTATAAGCTGGTGCCCGGGCACGCCGGAGTTGCCGGGAATCATGCCTCGAATATACTACATTTCGAAAGCATTCATTGTGAAATATCCTCAGTATGAACGTGACGATAACGGCCGGCCGACTTCATCTGTGCTAAAAGGATCTTTCGTACTGACCGCAGATGCTACATGGAAATTCATCGATATTCTGCCTGACAAATCACAGCTCACTTCAGAAGCTCAGGGAGAATTACCTTCTCAGACGCAGCTTAACAAGCTCTCGGGAGTACATCCCGGAGTAGGTGAGCTGGCCACTGAAGCAGCCGCTTATATCAACAACAATGACAATATCTTTGTCGTGCGTGATATGAAGGGTAAGTACCGCGTCCTTGGCAATGAAAAGTGGATGGCAAAGTCTACAGTCGCTCAGGACAACGGTCAGGGCGCCACGGGAACAACTTCCACTACTATCAACGTAGAAGCTACCGACGAAATGCCGGCTCCGTTTTATGTCGGTAAGCTGGAGACAGAAGACGGCGAAATCGACTGCTCTGATGGCTCAGTAGCTGAAAACAATGCATAATATTTCAGGCATTCCTTATATTGACAATGAAGGGCCGACTTCGCTCATCGATATGATCGAGCCGGTCGGCCCCGATTGTCTTAATATCGATCTGAAGCAGAAAGAGAAAGGAAAGTTATCGATAGATGAAATCTTCACGAAGGGTAAAAGGAAAAAGTGGAATGAAGATGCCGCAGATGAAGCGCGTTGCGATTTCATCGATAATCGGCACGGAATTTTCTTTATAAAAAATTTCCTTTATCATTCAATCTGGAGAAAGTCGGTAATGGGTCCTACTCTCAAAGAGATTAAGGCCATTCCGGAAATGCAGGAAAAATTTGCTGACAATGTAGCTAAACTTATTAGATCTTCAATAGGATCTAATCTCGATCCGAAACAGTTCGCTATTATCACAGCGCCAAAAAGAAGACATAAGGAACATAACTTCGCATCTTTAACCGCCGCCAAAATAAGTGAAAAGCTGGGCATTCCATTCTTCGAGGATGTTTGCTTTTACAATTCCAAGCAAAGAGTCAACGCTGTTTTTTCTGTGGCGGAATCTCTCCCGCCGCAGAAAAATCTTATCGTTTTCGATGATATCGTTACGACAGGATCAACGCTCAATTCAATCTATAATCTGTTCGCGCCGATGGGATATAACCTATCTTTCTTCGTCGGCATTAAAAATTCTTGAATTTTCAATATGAATCATAATTTCACAGAGAAATTACGCGCATGGATGAATACACCTGCCGCTGATCGGGATTACGCGCAGGGAGCAATTATGCTTTTGCAACTTTCCGGTAACAAAATCATGTATTCCAGAATTGCGGCAAATCCGGCTAAGAATGCCGATTTTATAGAATATCAGCTGCAGAAGTATCTGGATTTCCGTATTCGTAAGCTTACGCACGATCAAGTCGAATCGATGCAGAAGGAAGTAGATAAGATCGTCGATGAAAATGTATCTCTTTCAGTTAAAGCAAAGCAGGGCAATAAGGGCCGGCGCGAAGATCACGATTCTTTGCCGGAGGAAATCCGGAATCTTTATGCCGATAATCTTCAGTTGCTCTACAAAATGAGGGATCTGCATCTAAAACTTAGATCTCTTTCTCTGGAATCAGCAACGTGTCCTGATTCAGAGCGCTATCCATTCCTGAAGGAAATAATTTCTATCGATAAGAAAATGCGCTCAAATTGGAAAAAGTACGATTCTTATGAAGCGTAATTCTTCTGTCGATAGATTTCTGTCTCCGCTGGAGGAATCCACTTATCAGGCATTCCTGACAAATGAACTGCAGGTTGCTGATATCGTTGAATGGATTCTCGAACAAGTCGGAAGATCTGAACTTATTCAGACTTCTTTCTCCATTTCTGAAGAGTTCTTGCGTCGCCTCTTTACCATATCGAAGCAGGGTAAAATTTCTAAGATATCGCTGATCCTTGACCATAAAGCTACGCTTAAAACACTAAAGCTTTGGGTCTTTATTAACGCGCTGATTGAGAATACTTATCTTGCTGACAATCATTCAAAGATTATTCTGATCAAATCGGAGGCAGGCGATAAAGTATCGGTTATAACTTCGCAAAATCTTACTCGAGGTAATAGAGCTGAATCTTCTTTCGTATGCACAGATCCTGTCGTATTCGATAATCTACATTCTCAAATTCAGGATATTATTAATTTAAAATCTGTACCGCTCAATGAAATACTCTCCGAACGAATTGACTCAGATAGAGAGAATGGCATCGATCTATCTGAAAATATCTGATATGGCAGCAATCCTGGACGTGCCGGCTGAAGTTCTCAGAGAGGATATTGCAGACAGATCGTCGGACGTCGGGAAAGCTTATCGTCGGGGAAAGGCATTTTCTAAAGTTAAACTTCATACTCAGGAAATGCAACTCGCGCAAATAGGGTCACCGCTCGCTATCGAAAACGCTCACAAAAATCTTCTCGATATGGAGGACGATGAGTAAGGAGTGACGTATTCTGTATTATTGTGTCGGATTTTGTAAGTTAATTTTTAATTATGGCTTTTCCTGCTGCTCTCGAAGTTTGTCGCTCTGATCTCTTTACTAAAGAGGCAGAGCTTCGCCAACGTTTCCCGGATCATCTGGTTGAAAAGGTGCTGCGTGTCCGGGAAATTTATAATTATTTTATCTCTAATCCTGTCGCGGTTGACAGAGAAATAATTGCTGAAATGGCTTCAAGACATGACGTATCTAAAGTTACTCTTTATGGAGATCTTAATATTGTAAAATCTCTTTTGCCGTCAATCTCTCAGGCTTCTCGGGATTTCCACCGCTGGCGATATAACGAAATGATCCTGAAGGCTTATAAGATGGCCGAAAAGCGCAAGGATACTAAAACAATGGAGCGCGCTGCTTCCTCATACGCTAAGAATAATCGTGTAGATCTTGAAGATGAACAGAGAATGCCGTATGATGATATCGTTGTGCAGCCATTCACGGCCACAGATGATCCGAGCGTACTCGGAATCAAGCCGATCCCGAATATCGATCAAAAGATAGCTTCGATGCTTGAAAAGTATCGAGCGGAATCAGCCGATATCGATGACGTGGAATTTGAAGAAGTAGATCTTGAATTCGACGATATCTTTAAAAATTTAAATGAAGAAAATAATGTCGAAGAAAGTATACTTTAACAAGCCACAACGCCTGACACAATTGATCGGGGCCAATACAACCGTAATTGTGGCAGGCCGACGAACGGGGAAAACTGACTCAATAGCCGCTCCGTTTGTTCTCCGCAATATGCAACGCATGCAAGGATCTACTGGCGGTATAGTAGTGCCGACTTTTAAACATGGGCTAACGAACACAATCCCCGGATTGCTGGCTGCATGGAAAAGATGGGGATTGATCGAAGGCGTGCATTACGTTGTAGGTAAAAAGCCACCGAAATCTTTCAAAAAGCCTATCACCGAGCGTCATGATCTGGAACACGTAATTTCATTCTATAACGGTTCGCAGGCTGTGATCATTTCGCAGGATCGGCCGGGATCTTCTAACTCACTTACCCTTTCATGGCTACTGATTGATGAAGCAAAATTTATCAATTACGCAAAGCTCAAAGATGAAACTCTACCTGCTAACGGAGGAATAAAATCACACTTCGGAAAGCATTCTTATAACCATGCGGTCATGATTCTTTCCGATATGCCGCAGTCGCAAAAAGGCTCCTGGTTTCTTAACTATAAAGATAAGATGGATAAGGAGCTTATCACTACAATCGAAGCAACAGTTTACGAAATCTGGCGCATGAAATCGAAGGCGCGCAGTATGATAAAGGCCGGATTGAAAGTGCCGGATTATATCAAAGGAAAAATCAGAAGATTGGACCGGGATCTTAATCGTATGCGCTCTGTCGCAGTCTTCTATAAAGAATATTCTTCGATCGAAAATCTTCAGTTGCTCGGCGAAAATTATATCCGACAGATGAAACGTGATCTAACGCCGCTGACGTTTCAAACTTCTATTCTTTGCCAAAGAATAGGAATCTCTAAAGATGGATTCTATTCTTCTATGAGGGAAAAACATAAGTATGACGCTAACGATAACGATTATCTCGATTCGTTGGGTTATCATTATGATTTCGCTAAGCTCGATTCAATGGCTGATAAGGATGTAGATAAGGATCAGCCTATCTGTATCGGAATGGACTACAACGCTAATATAAATTGGATCGTAGCGGGACAACCAAAAGGGAATCGTCTGAACGTAATAAAATCTTTCTACGTCAAATTTGACAGAAAGATCCCGGCTCTGATAGATGATTTCTGTAAATATTATGCAGCTCACAGAAATAAAACTGTAGTATTCTATTATGATTCTACGGCGTTGGGTTCTAACTATGCAGTTAACGAACAAGATTTCAAATGGGTAATCTCGCATGAATTCGAATCTCACGGATGGGAGGTAATGCCTGTATATCTCGGAAATCCAATGCACCATCACGAAAAGTATCTATTGATTAACCAGGCATTCGCCGGAAATCAGCGGCTAATGCCTTTCTTTAATCGTACGAACAACGAGGATCTGATTCTTGCAATTCAGGCCGCAGGTGTGGCCAGAGGTCGAAATGGATTCAAGAAAGATAAGGCGGGAGAGAAACTCGCCGAATCTGAAGAATCTTTGCTCGAACATCGCACTGATGGCACTGACGCGTTCGATACGCTATATATCGGATGCGAAAAATTCCCTTATACGCAAATGCCTTCAATGTTGATGAATGGTATAATTTAATATTTGATTAGCATGTACTCAACTAATTTACAACAGGGAATAGTATTCTCTTCTGAACTCAACGAACTGATATTTACATTTCAGATCAATGATTCTGACTATCTGAATCATGCAGATATATATGTAATCTCTGACCATGGACCGGTGATCTTCAGCTCTCGATTATTCTTCAAGGGAAACAGCGCGTCAATATATAATTTCCGCTCTCTGGTTGAAGAAAATCTATTTTCGCTTGGCGAGTCGTACGATAGGCTGGAAATAGAAGTAAGCGTCAATGACGCTCAGCAGCAGTCAACTTTCGTAGACGTAATCTACTGCAACGAATTTGCATTGATTAAGGATAGGGAGTATTTCCTGAGGTCTAATTTCCTGTCGTATGCAGTAAATTCAAGAATCCCACGCGCAGGATTCTCTTATTTCCTGGAATTATACGCAGTCAAAGATGAACCGATAGAATATAAAATATCGGCAATCTATCGGGATGAATATCAAAAACAGGTCAATATCGATTTCTATTCAACTAAAAATGTAGCTCCATCTGACGGATTATATTCTATTGAAGTGGGTTATGAAATAGTCAATAATCTGATCGCCGAAAGGCTGGCAGGTCATCAGTTTGAATTGTTAGCCTTCTCTGTATTCGCCGGTGAGCGCTGCGCTTCTTTCTTTATAGACGTTGATCTGAAGCAGAAGGATGCATATATGTTCAAAAACAAATTCAATATATCCGAAATCGTCTTTATACCGGCTCAAATAAAATGCAAGTCGGATCTGGAGCTTTCGTCGGCTATCGTAGCAGGAAAGAAAATGCAGTATGATCTGAAGCCTTCCCGCACTTTCGAAGTAGAATCCGGTCCGCTAACTGTAGAAGAAGCTGAAAGAGCTGAATTGTTCCTTATGTCAGCTAAGAAGTATAAGGCTATTGTCTATGATGACTATTCGGTTGAATGGACTGAAATTTTGGTGTCTGATATCAAATGTGATATCGATCTGAAGCCTGACGAACCGCCTGCAATCTCGTTCTCTTGGCTCCCAACTGACTCAAGGCCGCTCGCTGTCTTTTCTGATTCTGTCAATACGCGTATCTTTGCAAAACAATTTAATCCAATATTTAATTGATTCTGTCCATGGATAAATCTATTCACATTTCTAAAGCGCTTGATATTATGAACTCTGGGAAAAGGTTCTCTATCAAGTTCTGGGCCAGGGATGGCCGAATCATAGAGGCTAAGGAGGCTGAATCTCTGAGATATGATTTCTATGGAGGATGGAGAAATATTAAGATTTTCCCATCGAAGGAAATCAGAAAAATAAGGGATTGCCTGATTTTCTCAATTAATGGAATGGAAGTGTTTCTGTAATGTATCGAGCAATATGAATAATGATGTTTCTTTCAATGTAGGCGGGGATGATATCCCAACTCTGAATTTCTGCTCAGTAGAAGATATCGTAGCGTCTAAAGCTTCAGCAGCTTTCGTCACTAAATCTTCTCAGGTATTCCGTGAAGATGGCGATATCTATCCAATATCGATGGGAGATGTGAAGTATATACCATGGGGAGCAACTAACGAATTACCTTACGATATACTTAATCTCATTGAATCTGACGAAGTATTGCAAACTTGTCAGAGCTTCAACGCGGAAGTAAGCTATGCTCAGGGAATCGTATATCAGAATCAAGGAAAGTATAGCAATGAGATAGAAGATCTATTTCAAAATTCTGACATGCCGGCGTATTTCTTGGGGGCCGTGCAGGATTTCAATCATTTCGCTTTCTCAGTCTCTGTAATAATTCTGAATCGTAAGCGTGATCGTATCGTCAGAATTGAACGAAAGGAAGCTATTTATTGCCGATTCGCTCCGAAGAATGATAAGGGAGTGATCCCCTATCTGGTCTATGCTAATTTCAGAAATTCGACCGCGCCGAAAGATTTTGAAGTTTATCCGCTTCTGAATCCTAATTGTCTATTGCACGATCTACAGGAAAAAGTCAAATCAAACAAAAATGATTACGCTTTCGCTGTAGTCTCCCGTATGCCTACGGTAGATTCAACATACTATCCTATTCCGCATTATGCAGCGCTTTTCAAAGGTCATTGGTATGACATAAAGCAGCTAATCGGGATAGCCAAGAAAGCTAAATTACAAAATTCAGCACCGATCAAGTATCTCATAGAAGTTTCTCGTCAGTATTGGCAGAATATTTTCACAGCTGAAGGAATCACGGATATCAACAAAAAGCAGGAGCGTCTGGCAAAGGAAAAGAAGAATATAATCGATTTCCTTACAGGCGCTGAAAACTCGGGGAAAGTATGGTTTTCTAACTTCTATGTTGACCCGACAGGAAAAGAACAGCACGACGTAAAAATCACTAAAGTTGATTCAGCTAAGGAAGGCGGCGACTGGGAGTCGGATATCCAAGAGGCAATCAATATGTATTGCTTTACTATGCGTGTGCATAGTAATCTGGTTGGCTCTGTCCCGGGCAAAGCGCAGTCTAATAACTCCGGATCTGATAAGCGCGAATTATATACGATAGCTCAGGCCCTGAAGAAGCCTTACCGAGATATCCTCTTTAACGTCCATCGGCTGATAATCGCTTTCAATGGCTGGAAAGGAGTCAAGCCCTTGTGCCCGTTCATTCAACTCACTACGCTGGATGAGCATGTTGATGCAAAAACAGTAACTACAAAAGAAATAGAATATGGAAAGTAACTATATGCTGATTTCATCGCAGGAGGATCTGAAGCCTCTTTTGCCTAACGCTCTGGAAGCAGTCAGAAGTGAAAGATCTCTATTCGATAAAATTCAACCATGGCTGCTCAATGAGCAGGAATGGCTGGAACAAAATATTTTGCCGCCGAATCTTATAGATTGTCTGGAGTCAGTACCGAACGATAATTCTGTCAAAAGAATGGCAGCGCAGCTCGTAGCAGTTCTCGCTTTGGCCCGCAATATCCGGGAGCTCGATCTGGTATTGACTCCTAATGGCTTCGCCGTAGTATCTAACTCTAATCTCGCACCGGCTTCGCGCGAGCGCGTTGACGCTCTCGCAAAGGATCTTTTCTGTCAGGCTGATCGCCTGATCGTAAATCTTATCGATATGCTGCGCAGATCTGAAGCCTGGAGGCAATCTGAATTGGCATCACGATTCTATTCGACTTTGATTTATTCGCCGGTAATTTTAGATAGAGTGGACTTAAGATCTCAATCGTATCCATCGCTATGGAATAAATGGCTCGATTATCTGCCGGACATCGAATCGATAGAAATGACTATCGCATTGCGTTATCTTTCAATTGAACAATTGGAGCAGCTGCGCATAGCCAATCTGAGCGGATCGATATCTAATCCACAAAGAGCAGTATGCTCTTTGCTGATCGGCATAATAAGGACTTCTCTGATATCCGGCTATATCGATTATCCAAGAATGGAATCAGTCATCCAATTTATGAAGTCTCATAAATCGGATTTCGAACTGTGGCACGCTTCTGAAGTGGCAAAAGCTTATCTCGAACCGGTAGTATTCAAAAATGATCGCAATGCAAAAGGATATTTCTTCTGAAAAAGTGGATATCGTCATTCCGCAAAGTTGGCAGGAGCTTTCAGACAAGCAATTGAAAAGAATTTTCAAATTGCTTTCGATGGATTTTGACTCTGATGAAGTCGCTGTTCTTATTTTCCTATTCCTGTCAGATCTGGAGATCATAGGATCTTATGATAAGAAACATTATATACTTCGGCATAAAAAACTATTTTTTGAATCATCTGTAGAAGAAGTTGCAGAATGGTCAAAATGTGTAGATTTTCTTCTGATTCCGCCTGACTCGCCTGTAAGAATTGAAAAGTGGCGGAGAAGAAAAGCACTTTCTGCGGATCTGCAAGATGAACAATTCTCTACTTATATTATCATCGATAACCTCTATCAAGGTTATCTCTTCACTGAAGATTCTCAATATCTGGATCAGATTATTGAGATTCTGTATCCGGGAGCAAAAGCTCCTTTCCCGGATCACATGCGCCTGAACTGCGTTTTCTGGTTAGCAGCTCTGAAATCTTCTTTGTCAAGAAGATTCCCGGATTTCTTTACTGATATCACGGCATCGGATAATCCTTTATCGTCCGGAAAAATATCTCCGCAGGCAATACAGGAAGCAATGAACGCCCAAATTCGAGCGCTGACTAAGGGGGATATCACAAAGGAAAATCAAGTGCTTGAAATGGATCTTTACCGCGCATTAACTGAACTTAATGCGCAGGCTAAGGAATATAAGGAGCTTAAGGCTAAAATGAAATCGTAATGGATCGCCAATTTCTCAACGGACAGTTTGACGCGGGAAATTTCTTTGAACGCCTGGCAGAAAAGAATCTGCTTGCACGAACACATAATTTTGTGTTCTGCAGAGTCTCTGACCTTACAGGATTCGAGGAAGCTGTCAACAATATGCAGGAGGCTCAAAACTTCATCTGCGTCGCTGACGTCGATGAAGGATTCATGTCGATGAATAATACTCCGAAAACCCGCTCTGTCAAGACTGTTTTCTTCGCAATGCGCCACGCTGAAGGTAACATGTCGGAGCGCAAGGAATGCATGGAGATCATGCGCGAGATCTTCAGACAATTTATGTCCGTGCTGAATCTTACGCGCGTCAAACTGCAACATAAATGCATTTATCTCGATCCGCAGATAGATTTCCATGAAATTCCGGAATATTTCTTCTCCGGATGCGCTGCCGCTTATTATCAAATTGCAGTCGACGTGTTTACTGATATCGTATATCGTAATGAGGAATGGTCGGAATCTCTCGATTCATTATTTGACTGATGGCAACGAATAATCAAAATAGAAGATTTGAAGAGCGTAAAGCCTACGTCGAAGCTTTTAACTCGACAATGATCAAGATCTGGAAGGAGCGGATCGCTATGCTCAATGTCATCGACACTGGGCGCCTGCTGCGCTCAGTGGTAGCTGTTAGCATGACAGCAGACGCTAAATATACTTCAGTATCTCTATCGCAATCTTTCCGCGCCTATGGTCTTTTCGTCGACTATGGCGTTGGATCTAATACTCCAAGAGGTAACTCGGGAGATCTGGGACACGATAACAAACGTCGGAGAAAGCGTTGGTTCTCGCGGAAATATTATGCATCTGTGATGAATATAAGAGAGTTCTATGCCGATAATCTCGGCAAAAACCTTGCTGATACAGTATCTAATGCCCTGTCGCATGGCGCTGCGCGTCAGTTCGCTCTGAAGGTCGATAAGGAAGCGTTCTGATTGTCCTTTGTTAATCGTATTTTTGTTGCCACTTTTGCAAAAACTTTTTTATTATGTCTACCATTCAATCGCTACGCTCTGAAGTATCTACATTCCGAAATCTAATTGCCAGGCAATCTGTATCTCCGGTCACTGTAGGTTATTTCTTCGACGAAATTCTCGATCTGTTACAGTCTCTTCAGTCCGATACATCAGGATATCACACAGAAATAAATAACATGATCCAGACGCTGGAGCCAATGTCGAAGAAAACATATTGTGACGCAAGCGGCTATATTCTGGATCGGTGGCTAAACTCTGACGTACTGACTACAGGTCGCCTGAAGGCTCAGGTGCCGGATCTGGTCTATTCGAGCCAGTTGGACGCTGCAGTCGGTGATATGCGGGCTGACACGTGGGCTGCTATGTTTTTGGCAGCAAATATATCGACTGCAAAATTCCCGGAGATATCAATCCCGGGATCCGCCGGCGATCTGAGAGTTAACGGATATTATCCGGGGACAAATGGACCGAAACCGTATTACATCAACGGCATCTGGCTTTCGACCTCGGAGATGCTTAAGGTCGTTTTTGATCGATATATCCCATTCTCGGGCGGCGTGCAATGCTCGGCGCTTACAAACATGATCAATGCCAAGACATCAGACTCTTCGCTGTCGCTCGATTATGCCTGCGTCAACAACGGGTTATCAAAGGTTATCACTCTCGGCAGGTCTTGGAAGGATTCCATCCGCCCGGCATCGATGAAGCGTGCCTTCGACGGATGCCCGGAGCTTCAGGCAGTAGCCGGCGAAATAGATATGTCGGTGATCCCATCAGAATGGGCGACAAATAATCTCTTCCGATCGTGCCCTAACCTCTGGCAATTCCATCTGGCAAACATTCCGGACGCTATCGAGACTCTCGATCTCTCGGGATGCTCTGAAGCTATTACAATGCCGTTCTTATATGCCGACGATAAACCTGCTATCTCTTCGCTGAAATATCTTTGCAATAATTTCAAACGGGATATCACAAGGACGAAAAAACTTAACATCAAATTGAGCGTGAATACTTTCGCCGATATCGCCGATGATCTGCTCTATTCCGTCGCCGGCATTAACTGGCAATATTAATTTTTACAATCGATATAGTCACACTATCATTTAATTTTGAAACGAATTTGAAAGGGGTTAATTATGAAACATCTCAAGGAGGAATTTGACCGGCTGACATTCAAGGAGGCTGTCATGTATGGTCTTACTATCGCTTGCTTCGTGACCGCTACCGTAGCGATCTTTCTGTCAATGTTTATCGAACCGCGCGGTGAAATTCACGCTTCGGTTCTGACCTATTTCGGTATCTCGATGGGTTTCTGCGGATCTGTCCTCGGAATCTCTACCCATTACTCTTCGGAGCTCACGAAGTTTAAAGCCGAAATAACCCGGCTGATGGTGAATCAACCGACTCCGGAAACAGTCAAATCATAAATCTATAAATATAAATCATTATGATGAAGATATTAATCGACAATGGCCATGGGTCAGACACAAAGGGAAAACATTCACCTGACAACCCGCCGTCGCTGCGTGAGCCTGTATGGGCTCGCAGTTGCGCTGCTCGCCTGAAGGAGGCTCTCGAAGCTGAAGGATTGAAAGTGATCATGATAACGCCGGAGGAGACCGACACGCCGTTGACAAAGCGCGTAGCCCGCATCAATGAAGCCTGCGCGAAGTATGGAGTTACCAACTGCGTACTCGTATCGATACATAACAACGCTGCCGGATCCGACGGCAAATGGCACGCCGCCAGGGGATTCTCGGTTTTTGTTTCCAAAAACGCTTCCTCGAAGTCTAAGGATCTGGCCGCAATGTTTACGGATCTGGCCAAGGAGCGGGATCTGACGGGCAATCGGTCGATCCCGACATGCAAGTATTGGACCTGGCCTTTGACGAAGAAAGCGGATATCTATATCCTGTCGAAGTCTCGTTGTCCGGCAGTACTGACGGAGAATCTCTTCCAGGATAATTTTGCGGACATCGACTTCCTTAACTCGGAGGAAGGTATGCAGAAGCTCGTGGAGCTTCATGTCGACGCTCTGAAGAAGTATGTCGCCAAATATGATTCAAAGAATGGAAAGTAACATGAATAACGATAATCCATTCGTCAAGTGCCTGGAGATCCTATCGGGGTTTATACTCGCTCTGATCTTGATTATCCTCCTGCTGCTTGGCGGGTGCCGGTCGGTCAGGACTGAATACATCCCGGTAGAGTCGACCGTTGTCCGCACGGATACAATCCATCACACCCGCAACGTAATCGAGCGGGATACGGTGATCCGCATCGAGCGAATTGCCGAATCCCGTCTCGACAGCATCGCGCCGATCTTGGACTCCATCGGCCGCATGATCGGATTTGATCGCTGGCATATCATCGACCGGTCTGCGTCGCTTCAGGAATCGAACTCACGTCTGCTGGCCGTGATCGATTCGCTGAAGTCGCAAGGAGTCCGATCGGAAGTAAAGTTGAAGCCATATCCGGTAGAGAAGATCGTAGAGATCAACCGGCTCTACTGGTGGCAGAAAGCGCTGATGGGAGTAGGGATTGTCGCAGGAATAGGAATATGTATTGCCGTCGTCTGGATGATAAAGATACATAAGTAGGGTTCTTTCATGATATGGTTAGTATAGTTTTGAGGTTATCTCGCCGGGAGGCGCGGTAACCTTTTTTTAATTACTTTCGTACTCGGAACAAAGATTACCATCGGTCACTGAAGATTTGAACGGCGGGCTACATTGCCCACCCGCCCCGGCATCACGGGGCCGGATGCTAAGCGTGGATGTCAAGGCCCTCAAGCGGATGCGATATGCTTAAAGCTTCGCTTAAAGCATCAAGAGATGAAGGATTTCGACGCCCTATATGTCATAGCCCGCCTGCGGCCGGCTATAACGGCCGTCGATATCCTCTGTCTCATCTCTTATCGCTTAGCCG